>CALAYY010000024.1 GCA_937895465.1 uncultured Clostridia bacterium
ATCGGCAGTGAGGGCGGATTTTGTCAGGACGAAGTACAGCAGGCAAAAGAAAATGGTGCGGATATTGTGTCTTTGGGCAATAGGATTTTGCGTGCGGAAACAGCGGCAATCAGTGTGATATCAATAGTTATGTATCACTTTGAACAAATGAAAACAGGAGAGCAATGAAAGCAGTAGTTCATACACTGGGGTGTAAAACCAATCAATACGAATCAGGTGCAGTTATAAAAAAACTCATTGAGCACGGCTATGAGGTTTCGGAGAGTTTTGAGGACTTTGCCGACCTTTATATAATCAATACATGTGCTGTAACCGCAGAAGCCGAAAGGAAATCAAGACAGGCGGCAAGGCGCTGCAGTTCTTTGTCACCTGAGGCTGATGTTATCATTATGGGCTGTGCGGCGCAAAATTCTGCTAAGCGGTTTTTGAATATTGACAATGTAGTAGCGGCGGGCGGAATAAGCGGAAAAGTAGATTTGATAGAAAGATACCTCAACGGTGAAAGAAAGTTTTCGGACATAAGCATAAGCAAAAGCTATGAGGACGAAACACCTGTAAGAAACCGTACAAGAAGCTATATAAAAGTTCAGGACGGCTGTGATAAGTTCTGTTCTTATTGTATTGTGCCAGTTCTTAGAGGCAGAAGCAGGTCAAGAGATTTTGACAGCATTATAAAAGAAATCAAGAGTTGCCGTTCAAAAGAAATAGTGCTGAGTGGAATAGACTTATCTGATTATAATTTTGAAGGGCTTACTTTAATAGATCTTATAAGACGGGCAGGCAGGCTGGGCACACGGGTGCGTATAAGTTCGTTGAGTGTAAAGGCGGTTACACCCAAGCTTTTGTTTGCTATGAAAACAGGTAACTATTGTCCTCATTTTCATCTGTCTATTCAGAGCGGAAGCGATGATGTTCTTAATAATATGAACAGGCAATATACCTCGCAGGATATTATAAGTGCGTGCCGCCTTATAAAACAGTATTACCCAAGAGCCGCCATAACTTCTGATATAATTGTAGGGTTTCCTGAAGAAACACAAGATAACCACTTGCAGACATTAGAGACATTAGAGCAAGCAGGTCTTACATATATGCATATTTTTCCGTATTCAATAAGACAGGGTACACGTGCCGCCAAAATGCCTCAAATAGACAAGAAGACAAAGCGTGCTAGAGTGAAAGATTTGCAGAACTTGCGTGAAAAGCTGTTTTCAGATTTTTTGGAGAGTGAATACGGCAATGAAAGTGAAGTTATTACCGAACAGGAAGAAGAAGGATATGTAACAGGACATACAGAAAATTATATCAAAGCGTATTACCCAAAAACCCACCAAAAGATAAATTAATCAAAGTCAAAATCGGTCAAAGAATAAATGACGGAGCCCAAGGCATTTTGATATAATATAAAAAGGAGATAAGCTATGGATTGTATTTTTTGTAAGATTATTAAGGGAGAAATCCCTTCCAAAAAACATTATGAAGATGACAGGATGCTTATTTTTGAAGATGTTTCACCAAAAGCAAATTTGCATTATCTTGCCGTACCAAAACATCATTATGCGACTATTGACAATATGAATGAACAAGACCAAGAAGACATAGGTTATATCCTAAAAAAGATAGCCGACCTAAAAGACATGCTCGGTTTAACTAACGGTTATAGGCTTACAATCAATCAAGGAGAGAGTGCTGGACAGACTGTGCACCATCTTCATATCCATATAATGGGCGGTCAAAATTTGGGCTGGACTGATTTTAGAAAACAATAGATTTTTGCTAGATAAAAAGGTAAGCAAATAATTGACTATTTGTTAAAGATGTTATAAACTAATAAAGTACTTTTGATAAAACCCAACTATAATTGTATTATGGTTTTTAAAAAGAATTTGTCCGAATGCGGGAAGGAGGTCGAGAATTAATGTCAACTGTTAAAGTGAACGATAGAGAGTCTATTGATGACGCTATC
>CALAYY010000025.1 GCA_937895465.1 uncultured Clostridia bacterium
AGGAAATGGTCCGACCTTAACAAATGGCGACTTTAACACAATCGGAAACTATAAGACATATTCCTACCCTATGCCTGTCGCATCATGGACTTCTGTCTTTAAAAAGGAAAATGAAGATAAGACTATAACAGGTATAGTTAGAGGCGATAAAGACCATTTTATAAGCAATAAGCAAAAATACGGTGCACCTGCTTATCCATATACTGCAGACAGACCTAATACTAACTTGCTTATGGTTACCAATACTGCCCCTTCTGCTTACGGATATTCGACCTCAATAAGTGTTGATACTGAGTCTTACAAAAAGATTTCTGTTTCACTCCAAACTCAAATAAGCGCTGGATACGGTGCAGAACTCATACTCAAAAGCGGCGATATAGTTGTTTCTAGATTTGCTAATATTAATACTAACGGTTCATTCCAGACTTTTAACTTTTATGTTAACAGCGGTATTAATGCACAGACTTTAACACTTGAAATTTGGCTGGGAATTGAAGGCGGATTTAACAATCAATATTATTCAAGCGGTTCTTTATTTGTAGAACTCGCTGATGCGGTTGCTTCTGAAGAAGCTGCTTATCTTAATGCAACCAGCATTTTTGATACAAGATATGATTTTTCGATTGAAAATTTTGAAACATTTGAAAAGTCAGACAAAGCGTTAAAAACTCCTGCCAATTGGACTGCTGTTAATCCTTTTACCAATATAAAAACAGTTAAAGCAGGCATTATCAATCTTAACGAATATGACATGGATGTTCTTGGAATAAACAAGGCGAAAATCGGAACTGATAATGTTTCCCCCTATGCTTTGGTAATTTACAGTCCTGAAAAAACTGCTTACGGCATGAAACAGGCTTTCCCTATTACTTATACTGCGGATAAATATTATAAAATTACCGTAAGAATAAAAACTGTAGATGTTCCTGAAGGTTCTGGTGCAAGAATTGTTCTTGATACTGACCATTATTTTGAAGGAATCAATACTGAATTAGAAAAAAACAATTTTGATAATAAGTTTATTGATTACTCATTCTTTGTTAATGCAGGGGCTTCTCCTTCAACAACTCATAACCTTACAATATGGCTTTCATCACAAGGTCTAGTAGTAGTTGATCAGATTAAGACTGAAATAATTGATGAGACTGCATATGCAAACGGAATTGCTAAGCTATCATCAGAAAATGAGAAAGAAATACCCAATAATGTAGCAAAAGTTGTTTTGGGTGAAACATCTAATAAAACAACCCCTGAAGAAACCACCAAAAGACCGTTTGAATGGTGGGTATTGCCTGCAATACTTTTCTCAGCATTATTGATATTCAGTCTTGCATTGATTGTTATTCGCTATGCTCCTAAGCCCAGAAGACGTGTTAAAGCAGGCTCTATTGCTTATGACCGCCGTTTGACTATTAACAAGTCAGTAAATTTGAAAAAAGAAGCACAGCCAATCAATAAAGTTGAAGAAGAAAAAATAAAAACCGAAATTGACAACCAAGAGGTTGAGGCAACTGAAGAAATCAAACAAGATGCTCCCAAGCTCATAAGAAAAAGAAAGCATATTATAAAAGAATTTAAAGACGAATTTGAAGATTAAAACATATAAAAGGCTGTATGAGAAATACAGCCTTTTTTTGTTTGCCCCTTTGTCAAATGTTGAGGTATAAGTAGCATAACTAAGTTGATTTAATTCCCTTTCAGTCCCTGAAAGGGAATTTTTGCGTATTTAGACACAACAATGAAGTATTTGATTTCGAAATCTGGAGAAGTTACAATAGCCAAAAGGTTTATCATTTATAAACTTTATCATATCAATTTTTCAGATAAGAACCTTTTTTGCTTTGCATGTATATTATGTAAAAGAAATTATTGTCATGAAAATTAATAATTTTTAGGAGGTCTTACCTTGGACGATTATAATAATGATAATTTTTATAAAGAAGAGTATGATTCTGCTGATTATGAAACAACAGATTATAGCATGAATAAATGTGATTGCAGGACTGACAGCCCGCTATGCAAAAAATGTGTATGTCAATACAACCGGCTTGAAGAAGCACGTTTTTGGTCCAGAATCATGCAGGAACATGCCCTTTTCATCAAACTCGGTTTACCGGCTGATCAACCTATGCTAAGAGAAGAGGCACAGAATTTTATTGATTTGTTTGAAAATTTGAGGCGCCGACTAGATAAAGTCAATAGGCTTGAAGGTGATTTGCTAGAAGACTTGATTAAAGCCGTCAAGTTAATTATTGAGTTTAAGGCTAAGCTGTTGAGACTGCTTATCCAATGCAAGGAAGCGCCCGGAAGCAACTACCCTCTCCTTTTGGACCATACCAGAAGAGAAGCGAAACGCTTTTTGGGCCTCTTGCTAAAACCCGAACCTGAAGATTCTCTGGATCTTCTATTAGAACAGGAAGTATTCTGGCTGCGTATAATGAAGGAGCATATAGAATTTGTAATACACTTGCTTGATCCTTCTGAACGAGAACTGTTAGAACAAGCAGAAGGATTCAGAAAGATTTTTTCACGTTTGCTTGAAACAGGTCGGGACCTTGAATCTATGAATGGTGTCAGACCAAAGAATTTTAACACAGTTATCCGCTTTACCCAGGACGTCATTAAAAACACGATGCTGCTGCGCGATTTCAAAGCCGCTGCTTTTGAATTAGCAAAATTATGTGAGGTGTTAAGTATTATTTCCACACCTCTATTATTGGACCATATCAGGCGTGAAGCTGATAAATTCCTCAGCGAGCTAAATATGCTTTTACCTGAGGTTACAAAATGTCAATCTACCTTGAAACAAGATAAATAATTTATAAAATTCAGCCCCCTCAATAGTTGGGGGCTGAATTTTGATTCAATAAAAAACTTTAATCAATTAATTTGAATTCTTATCTAAATTGAATTTTATTATTTTGGTAATTAATTCAAAAGGAAGAGGCATGTCGTTGGGAATTTGAATTGCACCTTTTGAGTGCTTGTAGTTTGTCAGAACATCTTGAAAATGAGCTATAGCTTGGGCTCCTGGATATAATCCAATATGATTTTTGTGTTGAGCAAAATGTATTAAATTGGTGTTTATAAAAAATGTAGGCATACTCCAGCTTATCTTCTCTTTAGCCTGAGGAACGCATTGTTTTATATGTTCTCTAAGAGAATTTAATTTCTGTTGTAAATTATT
>CALAYY010000026.1 GCA_937895465.1 uncultured Clostridia bacterium
TATAGAGATTATCAAGGTCAACACCTAGCTTTCTGGCGTATATGGGATCAAGAGCATGTTCGGCATCAATAAAGGCAGCAGTTCCGCCGTTTTTCTGAGCCTCGGCAACCACATGCAAAGATACAGTGGTTTTTCCAGATGATTCTGGACCATAAATTTCTATAATCCTTCCTCTAGGCAAACCGCCTATTCCTGTTGCAAAGTCTAAAGATAAACAACCTGTGGAAATAGTTTCTATAGGCAAATTGACTTTTTCGTTAAACTTCATAATTGAGCCTTTGCCAAATTGTTTTTCAATCTGTGTAATGACCTGTTCTAATGCCTTCTTTTTGGTCTCATCCATTTATGTATTCTCCTTTTTGTTTCAATATTTTATATATAGTTATTTTTCATGTTCATCATTTAGGTACTTTATAAGCTTAAAAAATGCGTTGTCACAGCCCTGCAAGATTATGTCCGAACGGCTTCCCAAAAAATGATTTTCAAAAATATGAATACCGTTTTTATCGCCTAAGGCAAGATAACACAATCCAACATTATCCCCTTCTGGACCCGCAAATCCTGTAGTAGCCATTGCAATATCAGCACCTGCTTTAATCAGTCCTGCAGCCATTTGATAAGCCGTTTCACTGCTTACAGCACCGTCTTTTTCTATGGTTTCTTTTTCAACATCAAGCCTTAACATTTTGGCTCTATCGGTATAAGTAACCAGTCCCTCATATAAAACAGTGCTTGCCCCTGCATTTTTCACTAATTCTGAGACAATATGACCGCCTGTATATGATTCAGCAATTGAAAGCTTTCTTTGCTTTTCACGCAACAAATCAAGTGCTTTTTTGCTTATTGATACAGTTCCTTCTTCATATAAATAATCTTTTAATATTTTCTTTATTTCGTTTACTATATTAATTACTTCTATGCCTGACATATTGTCTGTATAGCCTATTTCAATATCACATAAAGAGCGTGTCTGAATAAACTCAATGCTTACCCTTGCTTTTGCACGTGATACATCTTTTATAAGCTCTTTTGCCCTTTCAGTATCTAAACCGTAAGTTCTCAAAATATATTTGTATCTATGTGTTATGGATTTTGACAAAATAACTGGCAAGACCATATTCTCAAACAAGGCAATACCGTTATCCATATCAATAAAAGCAATATCAGAGGAATTATAAGAAAAATAAATATCAGATTCTGATGCACCCAAAGTTTGTTTTGCCTTTTTATCAGCGTTAAATATGATAATATAAGAAGATATCGAACTCAAATATTTCAAGTATATAAGCAAATCTTCTTCCGAAAATTTTGCCTTAGTAACTGCATTGATTTCAATACCGTTTTTGGTCAGCAAATCTATTAATTTTGAAATTTGCTGTTCGCAATCAATTTTTTGAATATATTGCAATGCAAGAATGGATACTTTCATACTTTTCCTTTTATGTAACGCCAATAAATATATGTTTATATTAAGAATACAATTTTTATTAGTGTTTGTAAAGGGTTTTATAATGTTTTAATAATAAAAGAAAGATAAGTTTAATTTGATTTTATTACAGCACTACCCTTTTTAAAATAATGTATTCCAGAAGTTATTGTTAAAATTATGGAAACAAGAAACAAAATCAAACCAAAAGTATACATATACAAATAATTAAAATTTAAAAGCTTGCCAAAGTCCTGAGCACTCATAATAATTGGAATTGCTATTGTTTGTATTGCTGTTTTGACTTTACCAGACATATCAGCCGCCATAATAAAATTTTTGGAGGCCACTATCATTCGTATGGTGTTAACAATCAAATCTCTTATTAAAATAATAATAACACTAATAGCAATAATAAGGTTTATTCCATAAGTAGTTGGGGCAGCTAAAATAAGCAAGATTAAAGAAGAAGATACTAATATTTTGTCTGCAATTGAATCCAAAAACTTTCCAAGAGTAGTTATTAGATTATATTTTCTGGCTATGTAACCGTCTGCAAAATCTGTTAGAGCAGCCAAAATAAAGACCAAAGTAGCCCAAAGCCTTGCATAAGGTATAAAAGCATCTAATAGAAACAAAGCTATAACAACCGGCACAAGACAAATTCTGATAATAGATAATTTGTTGGGCAAATTCATTGTATTTCTCCAGATCGGAAGAGCGTCGTGTA
>CALAYY010000027.1 GCA_937895465.1 uncultured Clostridia bacterium
TAAAGGTGAACATCAAAATCTCACGAATCATATCAATATCTGATATGACGCCTCCATTAAGAGGTTTGATTACCTCTACCTTATCATGAACTTTTCCGACTAACTGCGCTGCTTCAAAGCCTACTGAAACAACTTTGCGAGTTGCTTTATCAATAGCCAATATTGACGGTTCTTTAAATACGGTACCTCTTCCTTCAACATAAATTCGAAGGTTAGAAGTGCCTAAATCAACGCCAACGTTAATCTTACCATCTTGCAATCTTTGATTTTCGTTTTCAGTCATAAACTTCCTCCTTTAAGTAATGTAACATAGTTTTGTAGACATAGCTGATTTTTTGGGTGTTTTTCGGCTAATCTTTTGGGGGTTGTATATATTAACGCTTTTAAGGCCTTTAGACCTTATCAGCAAACTTGGATCATCCTACTTCTTTTTCTTGATTGTTAAAACATGGGTTAACCGCTTTATGCCGAAAAAGATTATATCGGTTTTTATTAAGCACTGCATCATAAAAACGGTTAAAATAAGACTGAGGTCTTAAATAACCCAGCTTGTCCAATAAATATTTATGAGAATCTATGGTAAAAACAGAGAGATTGGAAATATCAAAATCACTTTTAGAAAAATGCGCTTTAGAAGTGAAATACCTGATACAAGTATTTTTTAAAGCAGCCGTGTTTTGAGTCAAGTATGAACGCATTTTTTATCCTTTGTAAATCTAGCAAGTGTATTAGCGCATTTGTGTATTTATTGTCAAATTATGTAAATATGAATACAAACTTATTATATAACAAGAAAACAAGCATTGCAAGACCTTTTTGAAATATTTTTTATACATTAGTTTGTTTGTTTATACATTAATTTTAACAACATATTGCGTAGTTTTCAATTGAATTGATAACACAAACACAATATATCAACAAAATTTAATAATTAGAAAAAAAGATTTTTTTATGTTTTATTTAAAAGCTAAAACTTTTAAAACTTTTTTAATATTTTTTGAAATAAAATCTTAACTTTTGAGACAATTTTTTAGTTTATCATAAGGATATTATGACTATTGCACTTTTTATTGTTTTGGCTTAGTGCTGACTAAAGCAGGTAAAGCACAACCATTAAAGCAAGTTTATGCAAGAAAGGGTAATATGAAAAAGTGCAAAAAGCAGCGCAAATACAGTAGCAATATAATTTTTTTGCCAAAGTGAAAGCAATATAAAGAACATTGACGGAAAAAAGGCTAATCCAAAAATAATAAAACTCGATATTATATTAGAATAATAACAAATCCACAAAACATAATAAATCATCAAACAGAATATAGCCATATAAAAAACAACAGCAGACTTTGCGGTGTAGTTTTTTCTATCCCGCCAATTATGCTCTATGTTCTTTAACAAGATAATGCAGGCTATCAGAACATATTGAAAAATAGACATTATAATATCAAGGGCAAAGATTATGGACTTGTTGTTTTGAAGTGGGTCGTTGATGGGCGGCGCAAGCAACCAAATGATATTGGGAATCATAACCAATAAAAAAGCGGCTAATCCGATAACTGAAAAAGAAAATCTAATTTTTCTTAAATAGCTCTTAATTCTCATTATGTTAATAGGGTAGCAAAAACACGAGCAAAAGTCTATAAGGGTTCTATTAACAGGGTGCAAAATAATTTAAATTATTTTTTAATTTACAGTCAAGAAAATTACAACTATTGCATTTATTCATTAATATGCTATTATATAAATATAATATTTTTATAATACTTTCGGGGGAAAAATAATGAAAGTTAAAATCGTTTATGATGACGGGCAAAGCTCGTCTGTTTTTCAACATGCAAATCCGCAATTCAAATTAAGAGTCAAACTTAATAAAATGCCTTATCAAGACTATTTGTTTTCACAATCTTCAAGTATTTACATTGAAGATGCACAAATAAATAAGGAAAAAGTTAATGTGCTCAAATTTAGAGAAGTTAAGCCAGATGAAAAAGAAGAGGCGAAAAGAAACATATTGATTAATATTTTTAAAGGTATTGGTTTTGTTCTGATGTATATCTTTTTGCCTTTTGCTGTTATGCGTTTTAACAGGGTCAATCAGCCTTTTTTTAAGGTTAAGTTTGCCTATTCTGAAACTAATGAATTTATCCTTGCAGTATCCAAAATAGGCTATGCAACCAAATATGAACAAGAAATAATACCTGAGCCTGTCTTTGACGGCTTTGAAACCCAAGCTGAAAATGCATAAGAAAATGCATAATAACATATAAAAACATTTCTATATAAACAGTTTATTGTTTCATGGTTATTAGAGAAAATTATATGGGAACAAGAAATAATGCTTTATTATTGTGAAAACTGTCATATACTCAATGAGCATGATTATTGCAAAAATTGTGGCAAGAAGAAGCTGAGAAATCCCGAAAATAATGACTATTGCTTTTTAATTGAAGTAAATTCGATGTTTGGCGAAGCGTTTGGAGGCCTTTTGAAAGGAAAAAATATTCCTTATTCGGCTATGCCGTCTGGAAATTGGTTGCGAACGTATTTTGCATTAAAGCTTGAAAATCTAAAGATTTTTGTGCCTTATGAGTTTTTTGATAAAGCAAAAGAATTGCTCAACGAAATTCTTGCTAATTATGAAGAAGAGCAAAAAAGCAATCTAAAAATACATATTGATAAATTATTCATATCCCCTCACAGTGAGAAGAAAATGAAAAAAATTCTTAAAATATATGAAAAGGATAGTCTTATCGATTATTGCGAAGACAAGATAATAAATGCGGATAAAATTGTTAATAAGGGGAAGATAAGTAGCTGTAGCAATGGTGGAAATTATTTATTTGTTTATAAAGACAACGAACTTTTTATTATCAACTCTGCAACCTATGAAATCATTTCAGCAAAAAAAAGAACATAGAGAATTGCGGCAATGCATACAAAACCTAAGGGCTTTTTTGTTTGAATTGCCATTGTTAATGGTACAATCATCCGATAATAAAGCAACATTTATTCGGTTGATATTTTGAAACCTTATGGGACATTAAGAATTAAAAAATCTTTATCGTCTATTAGCAGAAAATTGAGTTCATTTCCTTACTCTATCTTGCATAGTTTTTTCAAGATATAAAGTTGTATTAACAAGTAAATGAATCTCTTTAACTTCTAAATCAGATGATATTTTTACATATTTATGAGCAAGGTTTTTATTAAATGCTTCGAGTTGTTGTAATCCAAATTGATAATCATCAGCTTTTCTGTTCAGTTTAGTGAAGATTTTTTCAAGTTGATAATTCGCCCCTTGGCGTAGTTCTTTAGGACGAGGATGCAACACCTCTAAAAATTCGCATTCATTAAAACCTTCATCGTCAAGCGAATCAACAATATCACAAAGTTGTGGGATACTTTTCAAAATCGCATCCCTGTATTTTTGAACAGGGGCATCATTTTCAGAAAAAGTAATTTCAACAGATAGATATGAAATCGCTGCTTCGACATCGTAAATTTGCCACTCATTATATCTGCTCTTTAGAATTTCTAAAACATCATTTAATACACCGACAGGAGTTAACGAACGATTAACTTTTCTTTTTGCCCACTCAAGGTTATGGCTTTCCAAGCGACCTTGAACCCATTTAGTAGCATGAGATAAAAGGCTATGCTTTTTCTGAATATATTTTTCTAATTCAGAAAATGAAAAGGTCATATCATGAGAGCCTTCAAGGTCTATTGATGAATAAACTCTTATTCCAATATTAGGAGAATAAGCTGAATTGCCTGCAATTACAAAAGGCGAAAACTGAATTTCACCAGACCTTATATATTTTGGATGCCTATTAGAGTCTAGGGGATGTGCAAAACTTAGTGACCTTAAATAACTAAAGAATTCGTCATCAGTTGCATCGCTGTTTATTCCTTTATTTGAAAAGCAAGATGTATCACTTTGCAATGGGTCAGCCATATTTAATGTTTTGAACATATTATAAACACCATCAACAATCATATTGCTAAAAGTAATAAATATAATAAAGTTTTCTTCTGAACTTGTAGGATTAAATCGATTTAGAAAAGCTACACAACTATCAATTCTATCCATTAATGCACATAAGAAATTCCAATTCAATTTTTCTTTTTCGTCTTTATAAAAAACTGCGGATGAATTAATCGCATTTCTAAGTTCCCCATTGATACTATCATCTAGAAATTGAGGAGCAGAATTACTAGATTTTATTATCTTTTTCATTTAACACCTATCCCTTATAATCATTTTGGGATTGTTTTTTTCCATGGTATCATTATACTAAAAAAGATGTTAAGCAGCAAGATTAATGGCTTTTAACAATATTGTATTTATGATATTGAAACTAGCGTTTCAATGATATTACTCATAAATCGTAATGATATTATATTTGCCTAAACAACTATTCGGCGAAGCCGAATATCATTGCCACAGGCAATATCATTCGTTCTTGAATATCATTTGCCGTTAGGCAAACAATGAGAAATTCAGAAACCTTGTATTGTCAATTAAAATTGATTTTTATAGCACCATAATATAAGACAGAGGACTTTCTTGTATAATTACCCTAATGATATTGAAACTAGCGTTTCAATGAAATTACTCATAAATCGTAATGATATTATATTTGCCTAAACCACTATTCAGCGAAGCTGAATATCATTGCAGCAGGCAATATTATTCGTTCTCGAATATCATTTGCCGCTAGGCAAATATAATTGAAAACAGTGAGAAACTAATGTTTCTCACTGTTTTCATGGCGGAGAGTTAGGGATTCGAACCCCAGGTAGCTTGCACTACAACGGTTTTCAAGACCGCCGCTTTCGACCGCTCAGCCAACTCTCCAAAAAATATATATACTTAAAAATGCTTAATTATTATAACAGCACTAAATTTGGTTGTCAATTATGTACATCAAAAAAATTTATTAAGACATAATTTGTCATTTGCCCAAACAAAACTTCTCAAAAATACGGTCAATTATAGTTTCGCTTACCGTAGTGCCTGTAATCTCGCCAAGTGCGTCCCATGTCTCTTTTAGGTCCATTGCCATTAGGTCAGGCTGGTCGGCTGTCAGGGCTTGCTGCAGGCTGTTAAATGCTCGGTTAATTGCGGCAAGGTGGCGGGCATTGGTAAGCATAAGTCCTCCGCTTATAATCTTGCGGTCAATAAACATATTATAAATGCGTTCTTTGAGTTCTGATATACCTTTTCCCTCTTTGGCACTTATAAGCATATCGGCATTATCTAATCTATCCGAAATGTCTGATTTGTTTTTTATGATTATTATATTTTTTTTATTGATATCTTTTAACAGCTTTTTATCAATCTCGTCATAAGTGTTATCAATCAAAAACAGCACTACATCACAGTTTTTTATACTCTTGTATGACCTTTCTATGCCAAGCTGTTCTATACGGTCATCTGCATTACGTAAGCCTGCCGTATCAGTAATAATAAAATTAATGCCTTTATAAGAAAAAATCTCGTCTATGGTGTCCCGTGTAGTGCCTGGTATTTCGGTAACTATCGCACGGTCATACTCTATCAAAGCATTAAGCAGGCTGGATTTTCCCACATTGGGCTTGCCTGCTATGGCTATTCTTATACCGTCTTTGACAAACCTTGCGGTGTTTTGAGTGTCCTTGAGCTTTTTCAAAGTTTTTAGAAATTGCTCTATTTGCTTTTTTGCTTCAGCTAATGCCAAAATCTCCAAGTCTTCTTCGGGATAATCAAGTGCCGCTTCTATTTGCGCCAAGACATCCGTTATTTCGTCCTGAATCTGTTTACACTGCTTATTAAGCGTACCATCCAAAAGATTGTAGCCTGCATTGACTTCTGCTTCACTTTGGGCATTAATCATCTCTATTACACCTTCTGCAGAGCTAAGACTCAGCTTGCCGTTAAGAAATCCCCTTTTGGTAAACTCACCCGGCTCAGCTAGACCAGCCCCTAATTCAAGGCATTGACTGAGCACACCTTGAGTCAATGCATTGCCCCCATGCAGATGAAATTCTACTATATCTTCTCCTGTGTAGGAATTGGGCGCTTGAAAATAAACACATAAGCCCTTATCTGTGAAGTTAGGCGTTTTTATTTTGCCCAAATACATTTTTCTAGGCTCTACCTTGTCCCATTTTGACTTATACGGTGAAAAAATCTTTTTTGCTATTTCTAAAGATTGATATCCGCTCAAGCGTATTATAGATATTCCGCCTGTACCTATGGGTGTTGAAATTGCGCAAATAGTTCTCATAATAAAATTATACCCCTAATATATAAAAAACAACAATATAAAAAGGACTTCTATTAAGAAGCCCCTTGTCTTGTCTTTTTTATTCGTTTTCAAATGGATTTCGCTTAATAAGCGTGCCTGTTGAAAAACCGCTTACTTTCTGGGGCTTAGCTCCATAACCGCCGCCGCTAGAACGGCTTTGATTAGGTCTTTGATTGCCGTAATTTTTGCCGCCCCTATTTCTATTGTTGTTATTGCTGTCCGAATATGGTCTTCTGTCGTTACGGTCGTTACGGTCAGTATTGCCGCTTCTGCCGTTTCTTCCCTGTGCGTTATAGTTGTTGTTTCTAGGTCTTCTGTCAAAAGACTGTTTCATGTTCTTGGGAACAATAACTATAGAACGGTAAGGATCAACACCTTCGCTGTGAGTATCTACATCAGGATTTTCCTGTAGCTTGGTATGGATAATGCGTCTCTTATAAGGATTCATGGGATCAAGCTTTACTTTTCTGCCAGTCTTTACGGCTTTTTGCGCCATCTCTAATGCAAAATCCTGCAGCTGCTGTTCTCGCTGGTTTCTAAAGTCCTCGCTTTCTAATACCACTCTCTTGTACTCGTCATTGCCTTTATTGGCTGATAACGCCGTCAGGTATTGCAATGCGTCAAAAACTTCTCCATTATTATCATACAAAATTGACAAATCTGTACCGACAATATTTAAAACTGCTTCATTATCATTTTCTGTCGTATCTACAAGCGCCCCAATTTTCATAATCTTAAAAAGCTCTTCTACATAGTTTTGAGCCTTTTCGCCTATTGTATCCTTTACTGTAAGCCTTACCTTAGCTTTAGAAAATAACCCCCCTGCTGAAAGAACTTCCGTCTCTACCTTATCCAAAGTACAGCCTAATTGCTGCAAACCTTTTTCAATGGCAAGCTCTACGGTTTTTTCCTGCACTTCTACACATTTCATATATTCTTACCTCTATCCTTAATTGATTTGTATTTCGTTATTTTATAATTCTGCGGGCATAAGGAGATTCTTCATCCTGCTTGTTTCTGTCAATAAGCTTTAAAATCGCTGACGAAATAAGAGTGATTATAAGAGTCATTAACGAGTTGACCGCCATATAAAGCGTAAATGCCGATGTCTGAGTCAAAGCAAAAAATCCAATCATGATAGGCATTATAAACATCATAATCTTCATTGTACCCATTGCGCTTTGTTGAGTAGGGTCTGCATTTTGCTTTTGCTGCCGCATGCTTATCCATGTGTTAAGGGCATTAAGTCCAACGGACAGAATAACCAAAATAAGCAGTCCGTTCCACTGTCCTCTGTAATTATATTGTATTAT
>CALAYY010000028.1 GCA_937895465.1 uncultured Clostridia bacterium
CATTAGATAGTATGCCGGCAAAAGATAGCAAAAGCATAACGCTGAATGTCGGCATTAGTGATGGAACTGTTATATACCACATTTTTTTAAACCGCCTTGCTCCGTCAATTGATGCGGCTTCATAAAGTTCTTGATCAATGCCTGAAATAGCGGCAAGATATATAATAGCACTCCACCCTACTCCTTTCCATACGCCCCATGCAAGCATCTGAAACCAGATTGACGGACCTGATTGATTAAGCCAATTAGATGAAACTTGTTTTCCAGAAAAATTAGTCAAGATTATATTTAAAAACCCTTGTGAAGAAAAAAGTGATATTGCAACGGCATAGATAAGTATCCAGCTAATAAAATTAGGAACCGTTGTAACTGTCTGTATGATTTTTCTAAGGGATTTGTTTTTTATTTCAGAGAAAAAGACAGCAAAAGCGACAGGAAGCCAACTTACGGCTATACCTAATCCGCTCATTACAAGTGTGTTAGTTATTGCCCTTAAAAGATTTTTTACTGTTTGTGGGTTTTCAAATAAATATGAAAACCATTTGAAAGCTACAAAATTATCAAAAGAAAGCGTGCCGCCTGATTCGTAGTTAAAAAAAGCATATCGCCATCCATAAAGCGGCAAATAAGAAAACAAAAATGTAAGCAGAACAATGGGAGCGGCATAAAAGAAAAGCACATATTTTTGTTCAAGCTTAATGTTTTTTCGAACAGATTCTACAACATCTTCTTTGTCTAATCTAACTAATATAAAAGCTGTGATGGAAAGAGCTAAAAAAACTATTGCAAAAACCATAAAAGGAATTAACGCCCAAGGAAAACTAGGTTTTAAGTAATCCAAAGCAAATTGAAGATCTTGTGCGGGTATGTTAGGATTGGAAAATTGCAAATAAGCTATGTATATTCCAATAATACCTAAACCCATGCCAATTGAACCGCTCAAAGAGAATATGCTTGCCGTTTTTTGTTTGCGCTTATCGCCTAGGCTAATTATTCCTCCAATAGCTATAGCTAAAATTCCCAAAATAATAATGAGTGCGGACACTCTGAGTATAATAAAAGTAGAATATTCTACAAAATGATTATCAAGCCCCAACAGAAACTCGTCAGTAAGTTTTGAAAAAGAAATTGCTGAAGTAAACAATGAAATGTTTCTATAAGCAGCAATATCACTGATTTTTGCAGGATTAAAATCTGCAATAAAAGAAAAGAAAAACATAAGCACTGTGAAAATACGCAGTACCCAATAAATGATTTTTAGTAAACTTTGTTTAACATCCTTGACACTAGAATATTTGGTATTGTCAAATAATATCGTTTTATTCATATAGATTCCATTCTTTATTCAGCCTTTCATTTATGAAACTATAGGCCGTATTTATCATAACGAAAACTGATCGTTTTATTATCAAAAGCTTATTCGGATTATCCTGAGCTGTTTTACTAACAAGTTTGCTGCTAGTAAAACAGCTCAATCATATCCTTTCTTATAAATTAATTTGCTCTAATTAAAAACTGCGTTTTTTTACAAAGACAAACGCCAAGCAAGCAATTGCTGCAAATACGAAAACACTTGCCTTGCTGTTGCTGCAACCAGTGCCTTTTTTGAGACCCGTGTAAGCTGTGTTAAGTGCACTAAGTGCATTGTCAACATCAGCTTGCTTTGCATTAGGATTACCTATAATATCCTCTGCAGCTTCAAGCTTTTCTTTAAACTGGTTGTAAGACTTAGTAGAGTACTTGCCCTTTTCTATGTCCTTCAATTCATTGTATCTTGCAGAAAGAGCAGCCTTATTTGCGCTTACAAAAACAGTGTGTACAACAGGTTCGGACGCATTGTCCAAGTCATCTGTTGCTATTATTGTAATCACATAATCTCCTGATTCATCAGGATTAAAGCTATAATTACCGTCAGTAAGAGTTACAGTGACATCTGTTTCGCCGCGTTTTACCGTAACAGCATATTCAAATTCTTCACCAGCAAACTCATTATCACTTGTAGCTGAGAACTTAATCGGAACTGCAGTACCTACTGTTCCCACAGTCGCCATATCGTTATCAAATGTAACATCAGGCGCAATTTCTCTGGGATTGGGTGGCAACATATAGCTTAGTGAGAATGTAATTGACACGCTTTCTGTAGGCATATCATAAGGGAATGTCTTTAATTTTGGTTGGTATGTGTTGATTAGATTGATGTTCAGATAGTCTGATGATGTCACATTATCGGGATTAGTCTTTTCTGGGCGATCATCTTTTGCAGCAGTAATTGCGAAGTTATTGTCGGTATCAACAGGTATGCCGTCTATTTCAAGCACTACATCAAATATTTTTACAAAACCTAAATAATAAGCATAAAAATAAATATCAGTTGAAACATAAAGCATATTTAGTGTATTTGGTGCTCCCTCAAAGCCTTCACCTTCAGCAATATCAAGTGTAACGGTATAAGTGCCAAATTTTTGTTCGCTATCTTTATGCACAAGCGGCTTATCAAGCACATCAGCAAATGTTCCGCCATAGCTTAAGTGGTCATCAGTCCTATATAAATGGTCAAAGGAGAATTTTGGATCTTCCTCTGTAGGCAATTTATGTTTTCCCCAATCCTTTTTTGTCCATTCGTCACGGAATATGTATGTGGTACTTTCCTGAACACCCATATAGAAGTTATGATTAGAATCACGCAGATGTTCTGTCCAGTCAATTTCAGGTAATACTACAGGCTCGCCTAATTGGAATCTAAAAGTAACTTCTATTGTTTTAACCTTGACAAATTGAGTTGTACTTGCCAATGTCTCAAAATAACCGTCCTTTATAAGCAGACCGTCATAAATACGAGTTCCAGTAGGAGTAGTACCTTCCTCTTTCAACACCTTTTGCAATCCATCGTTATTAAAATCATAAAGCATGTCTTTAGCATCATTAGAGTATGTAAAGCCAGGCTTAAAGCCTATATCATTAGTTTTTTCGTCGTAAGGGTTAATAATAATATCTTTGCTACCGTCGTTAATTATAATTGTTTCAACTTTAATTTTCCAGCCTGGATAGTTGGTTTCACCATCCACAACGCGAATATTTAATAGGTCGACGCCGCGTGCTTCTTTATTGGTCGTTTCAGAAAAATCAATGCTTACTTTGTATTTGCCCACATTGGTCATTGTGGCTTTTGTGGGTACTCCAGTACTCTCTTCTGCCTGCTCATGTAAATAAGCAGCTTCCCATTCTGTATCAGCATATTCTAGATATACATCTACAGGTACGCCGTTATCAACCGGAATAAATTCAAAGTCAATAAAAATCTGACGTTTTCCTTCTATAGTGTTGGATTCTAATACCCAAGGAGTCATTAGCTCAATCTCGCCCCAAGTTCTGTTATTGGCATCGACCTCTGCAGCGTATTGGTTATAAATATTAGTACGTGTACTGTTTTTGCTATCGTGTATGCCTTCGTCACGCGTATTACCTCTTTGGAAAGGAATACTTTCAAGCACGCCATCTTCACCGGCAACTCTAACATCAATAATTCTGATAACGTTGCCAGGATAAACATCTGCAGCACCTGCTATAACAAGTGCATAATTTGGAGCTGCGATATCAGATGTGCTTACAACGCCAACCGTATAATAGCCTTTTCCTACAATATATGTATTCTTATGAGATTCATCTGACGGAACCGCTCCCCAGCTTTCTAAAGCACTTCCAATAGCGTCGCCACCAAGATAAGCAGCAGTAATAGGATTACCTACAGGCATATAGCTAAATTCAACATCCAAAGTTTGTACTTTTGGACTATCAGGGAATTCTTTAGGTATGACCCTAGATGTTACACCTTCCATATCCTCATCATAAGACCGACCTGAATATGGAGGACTAACCCATTCATTATAAAGATTCATACGGGTATTGCCACCCTCATCATTAGTATAGCCTTTTCCTTCAAGCGGTAAATCTACACCGTTCACCTTTAGCGACCAAAGCTTGATAGCATAATTAGGGAATAACTCAGGCCCGTTCTTAATTTGGAGTGCAATATAGTTTGTGTTTTGAGGTCTTGAATCAACATCTAATGATGAAAAATCAAGACTTGCGGTATAGGTGCCAGCGCCTTTTATAGTTGCAGGCTTGTGATATACTCCATTAGTCTCATCATCTGGATTACCATAATTTGTCCAGCTACCAGCAGTATAATCCAAGTATGCAATAGTTGTTATTTCTTCGTCATCATCAGCAGCCATAACATTTTGTGAAGTTAGGCGTGCTGTTGGAGACAAGAAAGAGAAATTGCTTCCGCTAAGCAGCAGCCCTAGGCAACAAACAATAGCAAGAAGCCGTTTCAAAAACAATGTGTTTTGCTTAATCATAATTCCTCCTTATAAAATATATATATTCTTTTTAAAACCTCGTTTTCTAGGTTTCAGAAGACGATTTTATAAAATGCAGGCTGTTGTGGATTATATAAAGCAATATATGACATCTTTTCTTATAATATTGCCAAAAATTGTGCTACTCTTATTGCAATATTAATAATATCTAGTAAAAAATTTCCAAATAAACTCTTCTAATTTTAGAATTTCAGTATAAATATAGTCATTTTCTAATGTATTTAATAAGGTTTTCAATTTTTAAACCTTATTAAAAAACAATATGAGAACTCTTAATATATGTTATTATACAACTCATAACAGAGTTTTGTAAATGCCAAATATTTAAAGGTTATGCCATATATTGCTGTAACCAAAATAATAACTTTGAATATAAAAATTAAAAAACCTTAACATGTCTGATGATGTTTATGCTTGGTTTTAATTAAAACACATAAAAATTCACTTATAAGTTTGAAGATTAGGCTATTTTCCATAACTATTGATTTTTGATTTTGAAAAATAATTATAAAATGGTATAAAACTAATTTGAGATTTCTTCCCTATCTTAGCATACTAATAAACAGCCTATAAAATGACATAAAAGTAAAACGGCTGTAATATACAGCCGTTTTACATATATGATAAGGGGGAAAATGATGAGCTATTTTGTGTGCAAGCTGTTTCTCAAGCTTACAAATAGATTATAATGCTTAATCATTTTTCTGTCAACTCTTTTAGGGTGACTTTTTTACACTAAGTTTAAAAAATCACTGCCAATTTTTTCCATTACTTGTGAGCGTCAACCTCTAAGCGCTTTTCGCCCTCAAAGACCAAACCCAACGTTCCGGGTCCTGTATGAGTGCCTATAATTGGTCCGATATAACCTATGGTAACATCTGTTATACCATCTTCAATAAGCATATTTTTGAGTTCTTGAGCTGTTTCAATATCGTCGGCATGAGCAATATATGCTCTTTTGATGCCTTCTCGACCATATTTTTTTATCGCCTTTACAGCATATCTTAATACTTTTGCACTGCCTCGTTCTTTATCAAAAGGAGCAAGCTCTCCCTTGTGATTAATAACAATAATAGGACGGATATTTAAAACAGATCCTACTATTGCAACCGCAGGGCTTACTCTTCCGCCGCGCTTTAGATGAAACAAATCCTTAACCAATATAAAATGATGCAGTCTTTCCACAAGCTCGATAAGATAATCTGCAACTTCTTTCGCACTTTTGCCTTCGTCTCTTAGTTCTCTTGCTCTGTCTAACAAATACATCTGACCTTGAGTTGCCGCTTTTGTGTCTATTGCAAAAATCTTGCGCTCAGGATATTTTGCCATTACTTCTTCTGCCGCCGTCTTGGCATTAATTGCGGTATTGGACAGTCCGCCTGATAATGCCAAATGCACAATATCGCCTTTTTCTTGTGAAATTAATTTTTCAAAATATTCTGCTGTTTCAAAGGGTGAAAGCTGTGTGGTCTTGGGCATTTTACCGTCACGTAACTGACTATAAAAATTTGTGTATTCCTCGTCGCTGTCATAATTATCCCTATATTCAACATCATCGATTATATACGCCATAGGAAGATACTTGATGTTATGTTGCTTTAATTCACTTTTAAAGCCGTCACAACAAGAATCAGAAGAAAGTATAAAACTCATATTTGACTCCTTATAATAAAAAAAATAATAAATACTCTATAAATATACTGTTTTTCGTGCTATTTTGCAATACCTTTTGTTATATAATAAATAATTTACAGTTATTTACATATAAAAAGCATAAAAAAACGCTTTCTGATAATAAGAAAGCGTTTTTTTAAATTCATTTTATTGATTTTTATCATTCATTGTGAGAACAACAACAGTCATCGTCACAATCTTCTTCATCGTCTTCGTCATATTCTTCATCGCCGTCACAATTGCAGCAGTCCCCGTCGCAACAGCCTTCATCATCTATATCGCAGCAATCATCATTCCAACAATCTTCATCTTCAAAATCACAGCAGTCACAGTCATCGCCGCAACAGCCTTCCTCGTCTTCGTATATGTCGGTAAATACTCTTAGCTTTTGGTCTATATCTTCTTCATCGTCCTTTTTGGGTTGTTTTATGCCGTCAAAAATATGCCATACTTCAGTGTATTCTTCATACTCTTCGGAAGGTATAACTACCATAGGTGTCAAAGATTCAATTTCAATAAAGCGGTCATTAGTATAGCTTTCAAAGTTACATTCAAAATTGGGGTACTCAGCATTTTCAAAGAAAGGAAACTCTTTTACTACAAGGTTATTATGGTTAAAATATGCCGCCCAGCCTCTGTGACAGCTTGTGCCAAACTTGAAGGCATTTTTCATATCCATTTGTTTTACGGTAATATACTTATCGCCCCAATACACCCTTTCGTCATTCATAGCACAATAAGGCCAAACAGCTACCTGACGGTTAGCCCAAAGTCCTGTATCATGATTAGAATTAGGAACAATTAGCAATCCGCCGACATCAAACATACTAAGTCCCCACAAAGCAACTTCAACATCAAACATACCATGATTAGTTATGCGGTGATCAATATAAACAGTGCCGTCTTCATCCATAGTAACACGCATTGATTTTGATAATTTGGTTTCCTGTTCTATAGCTGCATGTAAAATCACACCATCTTCAACTATACGATACTCTACAGGATTATTATCAGGCTGATAAGTCCTTATTGCATCTTCAGGAGCATGCCACAGTCTGTGTCCGCCATAACTTATAAATTCTGTGCCGCCTGCCTGTCCTGCTGTTTCAGGAAATACAGCCATATGATTTTTACCGCTGTTGACAGAATATCCTATAATACGAGGGCCTACATCAGTTGTAACAATTACTTCAACTTTTCCGTTAGATATGCTTATGCAGTTTTCCCAGCCCTGAAAGCTCTTTTTGTTTACAGTTATCATTTTTTACTCCTGTTTTTTTATTTAAATTGCCCTTTTTATTGTTTCCATATTCAAAAGACTTTAATCTATATCGTCATAAAACCTTACCTGCTCGCCGTGATAAATAAGATCAATTTTTCCGGTGTTTCCGTTACGGTGCTTGGCTATATGAAGCTCTACCTTCATTGGCTCCGAATTAGAAACAGGCACATTGTCGTCTTTTACACGGTGAATAAACATAACTATATCGGCATCTTGTTCTATTGCACCTGATTCTCTTAAGTCAGATAGTTGGGGAGCACCCTTTCTTTCTTCACTTTTTCTGGATAATTGACTCAATAAAAGTATGGGAACATTGAGTTCTTTAGCAGTGATTTTTAAAAACCTTGTGATGTCGGCAACTTCTTGAGCTCTTGAATCTGATCTGTCTTTATTGGGAGTGATTAGCTGCAAATAGTCAATCATCACCACATCAAGTCCTTTTTCTTTTCTCATTCTGAGACACTTATTAAGTATTTCTTGCGGTCTTATATATGATGTATCATCTATGTATAATTCACAATCGTCCAAAACCTTGGTAGCCGCAAAAATCCTTTTCCATTCTTCGGCAGTCAATGTTCCCTTGGCGGCATGCGACATAGAAACTCCGCCTACTGAACAGAGCAATCTTTGCATAAGCTGATCTCTTCCCATTTCCAAAGAAAATACAGCACAATGAAGCTTGGGCTTTTGTCCTTGGGTAACTTTTCGTCCTACATTAAGAGCGACATTAGACATTATATTCATGGCAAGTGCAGTTTTACCTACACCTGGACGGGCGGCTATCAGTATAAGGTCAGAAGGATGAAGTCCGTTAAGTATATTATCCAGTCCGATATAGCCTGTGGGTATTCCCAATCTATTGGAAGGGTCTTTTAGGTCATCCAGTTTTTTCAAAACAGGCACGCTCAATTCTTTTACATTGACAAGCTCGTTTCTTTCCTGTTCTTTGCTTATGTCATACAAAGCGTTTTCGGCATTAGACAAAACTCTGTCTGCCTCTTCGTTTTCGTATGCTTGTTGTACAGCATAA
>CALAYY010000029.1 GCA_937895465.1 uncultured Clostridia bacterium
ACCTGTGACCCTCTGCTTGTAAGGCAGATGCTCTCCCAGCTGAGCTAAGCTCCCGAATGTTTTATTAATATAACAAATTGTAACGAAAATTGCAACAATTTCAACACTCAAAAAGCTCTTAACAGTATATGTTTTTCAAATTAAATTCTGGAAAATCATATATAAATATTATATATTAATTTTCTGTAAAAATGTGTCATTTTGCCTTTGTAGGATACGAACGAGAGCGATTGCGCTTGCTTCTTTCATCCATTACTTTAAACACAGATTCTATTTCTATTCCCCTGTCTTCCATCAAAACAAGAGTATGATAAAAAAGATCTGCAATCTCTCCCGCTAAGTCATCGTCGTTGGTGTTTTTGGCGGCTATTATTACTTCGGATGCTTCCTCACCAATTTTTTTACATATCTTGTCAATGCCGTTCTCAAAAAGATATGTTGTATATGAGCCGTCTTTAGGATTGTTTTTTCTATCTTTAATTGTCGCAACATCTTTATAAATTATTTGAGAATTATTTATTGTTTCAAATTCTTGCAAAGTATTAAAAAAGCAAGAGTACTCTCCCGTATGACAAGCATTGCCCTGTTGAATAACTTTTAACAACACACTGTCATAATCACAATCAAGTGATACTGCAACCACTTTTTGATAACAGCCGCTTGTTTCGCCTTTTTGCCAAAGTTGATTTCTTGAACGGGAAAAATAATGTGCTTTTTGAGTACTGAGAGTTAATTCTAACGCCTCTTGGTTCATATATGCCTGCATCAAAATTTCGCCTGTATAAGCGTCTTGTGTTATTGCAGGAACAAGTCCGTTTTGGTCAAATTTTATCATATTTTTTAAATCATTTTGATTGTCTGTTTTGTTCATAATCTTACCGGTATTCCTTCTTGATTTAGATATTGTTTTACATCATTTATTCTCATAATGCCATAATGAAAAAGTGAAGCCGCCAAAACAGCATCACAATTACCTTCTGTCAATGCCTGTTTAAAGTGTATCATTTCTCCTGCTCCGCCGCTTGCAATGACTGGAACATTGACTGCATCTGTAATGCGTTTTAATAATTCTATATCATAGCCGTTTTTAGTGCCGTCAGCATCCATACTTGTTACTAATAATTCCCCTGCTCCTAGACTCACACCTTTTTTTGCCCACTCAACCGCTTCTATCTGTGTGTTTACTCTTCCGCCGTTAGCATATACATCAAAACCGCCGCTATTATTTCTTTTGGCATCTATAGCCAAAACAACACATTGAGAGCCAAATTTTACAGCAGCTTGTTTTATTAGTTCAGGATTTTTGAATGCCGCAGAATTAATACTGATCTTATCTGCTCCAGCTTTCAACAAAACCCTAATATCTTCAATTTCGCTAATACCCCCGCCTATTGTCAAGGGTATAGACACCTGCTCAGCAGCACGAGCAATAACATCAATCATTGTCTTTCTTGCCTCAAAAGAAGCAGAAATATCCAAAAAGACTATTTCATCTGCTCGTTCTTGATTGTAAAATTTGGCAAGTTCTACTGGGTCTCCTGCGTCATTAAAATTGACAAAATTAACGCCTTTTACCACTCTTCCGTTATAAATATCAAGACATGGTATAATTCTTTTGGTTAGCATTGTTTACTCCTATTAATTGCTTCGTTAAGGTCAATTTTGTTTTCATATAATGACTTACCCAAAATCACTCCATAAACACCCACATCGCAAAGTCTGTTGACATCTTCAATATCCTTGGCTCCGCCGCTTGCTATTATGTTAAGTCCGCAATGTTCTTGTAATTCTATAGTTTTTTGAATATTAATTCCTTTAAAATTGCCGTCTCTGGAGATATCAGTATATAATACAGTTTTTACCCCTATATCTTTTAATTCAATGCCCATTTCCAAAATATCTTTTTGGGTTATTTCCTGCCAGCCCTTAACCGCCAGAAAGCCGTCTTTAGCATCCATTCCGACAATAATCCGCTCTCCATAACGCTTAACAGCATCTCTTAAAATATCAGGCGAAGTATAAGCTATTGTTCCCAAAATCACTCTGTCAGCACCTAGTGTTTCTAGTCTGTAAGATATATCTTCTAGACTTCTTATTCCACCGCCTGTCTGTATCTTTATATCAATAGTCTTTTTGATTTCTTTTATTATGTCAAAATTAATTGAGCTACTACTGTCAAATGCTGCATTAAGGTCAACTATATGTAAATATTCTGCACCAGCCCTTTTAAAAGCCAATGCTTTTTCCAAAGGGTCTCCGTAAACAGTCTTTTGATTGGGATCCCCTTTTACTAGCCTTACACTTTTTCTGTCCATTATATCTATAGCAGGAAATATAATCATTTATAACTCTCCAAAGTTTTTTAGTATTTTTAAATCGATCTCTTTGCTCTTTTCAGGATGAAATTGCATGCCCATTACATTATTGCGCCGTATCGCTGCAGCAAATTTATGTCCGCAATAATCAGAATACGCTATTGTGTTTTCATCCAGACATTGCGAATAATAAGAATTCACAAGATATACTAAAGCATTATTATCTACATCTTGAAACATAGCATCTTTTTTGATCTCAAGGTTGTTCCAACCTATATGCGATATTATAAATTTTGGGAAGCCTTTTGAACATTTCTTAAGTTCCCCATATCATAGTCTATGATTGCAATGCTCATTCAATAATGCCTTTAGATGACGGGATTTTATTAGACACTATAGTCAATGACTCCCTTAAAGCCCTAGAAACCGCCTTAAAAGCCGCTTCTATGATATGATGGATGTTTTTACCGTTGAGCTTGTTTAGGTGCAGAGTAATCATGCCATAAGTCGAAAACGCACTAAAAAACTCTTCGGCTAATTCTGCTTCAAAGTTGCCGATAATGCCTGTGCAATCAAGATCACATACCAAATAAGGGCGTCCGCTGACATCAATTACTGCTCTTACAAGTGCTTCATCCATGGGTATAGTTTTTTCGGAATATCTTGCTATGCCCTTTTTTTCACCTAAGAGTTTATAAATTAATTTGCCTAGCACAATTCCTATATCTTCTACAGTATGATGCCCGTCCACACGCAAATCACCTTTACACTTTACAGTAAGGTCAAAATTACCATGAACTGCAAAAAGCTCAAGCATATGGTTAAAAAAACCTATTCCTGTATCTATATCATACATTCCTTGACCGTCTAAGTTAAGGCTTATAAAGATATCAGTTTCTTTGGTTGTTCTTTTTAGTTCCCCTGATCTGTTCATTTTATTTATCCTCTTCAAATCTGATTTTTATTGAATTGCCGTGTGCTTGC
>CALAYY010000030.1 GCA_937895465.1 uncultured Clostridia bacterium
TGACGAGAAAGTTTACGGTGCTGCCAACAAAGATATTGCAAAAAGGGCTATAGAAGAAGTTCTAAAAGCGTAAGTAAATTTTGGATAATGGGAGATATAAATGATTACTTTAGATTATTTGAATGATGCCAAGGCTCAAACTCAAGCTAAGATTAAGCTGCAAAACCATAAAAACGGCTTTCGTGTCGTTGTAGGTATGGCAACTTGCGGACTTACAGCTGGAGCTAAGGAAATTTATGATACATTGTTGCACGAGATTACTGCAAAAAAATTGGATAATATTGATCTTACACCTGTAGGTTGTGTAGGAGAATGTGCGTTAGAGCCTTTGGTTGAAGTTATTGACCATAATGGACAAAAAACCACATACTGTAAAGTTACTGCAGAAGGTGCCAAAAAAATAGTTGAAAGCCATCTTTGTTCTGGTAATCCCGTTGGGGAAATGACTATTGACAATTTCAAAAAGACAGACGGAGCTTTGCAGCAGGTAAGAATTGCTCTTCGTAACTGCGGAGTAATTAATCCCGAAGATATCAATGAATATATATGCTATGACGGATACAAGGCTTTGGGAAAAGTATTGACAGAAATGACTCCAGATGAAGTCATACATATTGTAAAAGAATCTGGACTTCGAGGCAGAGGCGGCGGCGGATTTCCTACGGGTCTAAAATGGAGTTTGTGCGCCAAGAACAAAGGCGGTCAAAAATATATAATATGTAACGCCGATGAAGGTGATCCGGGAGCGTTTATGGATAGAGCCGTCTTAGAAGGCGATCCTCACAGCGTTATAGAAGCTATGGCTATAGGCGGATATGCAATCGGTGCATCGCAGGGTTATATTTATATAAGAGCCGAATATCCTTTGGCAGTAGAAAGATTAAATCACGCTATAGCACAAGCATACAAAGCAGGGCTGTTGGGCAAAAACATTTTCGGAACAGAATTCTGTTTTGATCTTGAATTAAGATTGGGTGCGGGTGCGTTTGTATGCGGAGAAGAAACAGCATTAATAGCTTCAATAGAAGGCGAACGCGGTATGCCCAGAAACAAACCGCCTTTTCCTGCAGATAAAGGTCTTTGGGGAAAACCCTCAATTATTAATAACGTAGAAACTTATGCTAACATTCCCGCCATTATTATAAAGGGTGAAAAATGGTTTGCCTCTATGGGTACTCAAAAGTCCAAAGGTACCAAAGTGTTTGCCTTAGGCGGTAAAATCAATAACACTGGCTTATTAGAAGTTCCTATGGGAACGACTTTAAGAGAAGTTATATATGGTGTCGGCGGCGGAATATCAAACGGCAAAAAATTTAAAGCAGTTCAGACAGGCGGACCTTCGGGCGGATGTTTGACAGAAGCACATCTTGACACACCTATTGACTATGACAATCTTAATGCTCTTAACTCAATGATGGGCAGCGGCGGAATGATTGTTATGGATGAAGATAATTGTATGGTAGATGTTGCTCAATTTTATCTGAAGTTTACAGTTGAAGAATCTTGCGGAAAATGTACTCCTTGCCGTGAAGGCACCAAAAAGATGCTGGAGATTTTGGAAAAGATAATATCAGGCAACGGTACTATGGAAGATATAACCGAGCTAGAAGAACTGGCTTTGTATATAAAAGATTCTGCATTATGTGCATTGGGACAGTCAGCACCCAATCCTGTACTTTCAACTTTGGCTAATTTCCGTGATGAATATATTGCACACGTGGTGGACAAAAAATGTCCTACCAAAGTATGTAAGGCACTTATCAAATATTTTATTACTGACAAATGTATCGGATGCGGAAAATGTAAGCGTAACTGTCCCGCTCAGGCAATAAGCGGTGATATCAAAAAGGTACACAGAATTGATTCATCACGTTGCACCAAGTGTAACCTGTGTAAGCAATCATGTCCTGTTGACGCTATAATCTTGGCATAGGAGAGAAGATGATGAATTAAAAGATATCAATGAGACATCGGCATGCCGTATATGCGTTGTCGAAATAGAAGGTATGCGTACTTTAAAAAACTCCTGTACTGTAAAAGTGCAGAATAATATGGTTGTAAGAACTAATACCGAACGGGTTAAAAAATCAGTTAAGAAAAATCTGATGCTTCTTGCTTCCAATCACAGATTTGAGTGCTGGAAATGTCCAAGAGAAAGAAATTGTGAATTTTTACATCTTTTGAGAAAATATAATATTGACAATCACATGGGTGAACAGTCTCATTTTAAGAAAAAGAACTACATAGTCAATATTTCTGATTCGATAGTTCTTGACAGCTCAAAATGTATA
>CALAYY010000031.1 GCA_937895465.1 uncultured Clostridia bacterium
ATCTTATTACTGCTTGACACAAGGTCATAATATTTGTTAGAATTCTAACAAATCTATTATATATTATTAAATTTAATTCACAATGAATGAGTTGTTTCCTTTATTAAAAAAGATTAATATTATACTTATCAGGCGTATTAACAAGCTTTGTCAAAGTTACGGAATTACTGGCAAGCAGTTTATGCTACTCAATTATCTTTACCATAAAGAATGCGAAGAAAAAGATAAGTTTATGCAAAAGATGGTTGAACAGGAATTTCAGGTACGACGCTCCACAGTAACAAGTATTATGCAGACTTTAGAGAAAAAGGGCTTTATCATGAGAAGCACAGATGCTTTGGATCAGCGTAAAAAAGTTATCAAGCTGACTGAAAAGGCAAAAGAAATAATCAAGCTTTTTAAAGCTGAAAAACTGCATAATGACAGTGTTTTGTTTTCAATTTTTAATCAGGACGAATATGACACCCTTGTAACTTTGTTAAAAAGGATTTATGACTCATTTGCTGAATAATTAATTAATAATTATATTGAGATTATCAAAATATATAACTAAAGGACAGTATATATGATAAAAAAACTAGCAGGATGTTTTAAAAAATATAAAGTCTTTGCCCTACTCACTCCGCTGTTTGTTATCGGCGAAGTTTTTTTGGAAGTTTTTATTCCGTTATTAATGGCAGACATTATTGATATTGGAATAAAAAATAAAGATATAAATTTTATTTTGATTACAGGTCTGACTATGGTAGGCATGGCGTTTTTGTCACTTGTGTGCGGTGCTGTTGCGGGAAGGCTGGGTGCTTTATCTGCTACAGGCTTTGCCAAAAATGTCAGACAAAAGATGTACTACAGCATCCAAAATTATTCGTTTTCTAATATTGACAGATTTTCTACGGCGTCACTTATTACGAGAATTACAACAGACGTGACCATCACACAGGACACTTTACAGTTAGCTTTAAGGGCATTGATAAGAGCACCCATTATGCTTATTACTGCTACAACTATGGCGTTTTCTATAAATAATGAGCTTGCCTTAATATTTTTAATAGTTATACCATTTTTGGGTACTGTTTTTGCGCTTATTATGGTTAAGGCTTTTCCCAAGTTCCTAAAGCTTTTCAAAAAATATGACAAGATGAATTCAGTAATACAAGAAAATCTTATCGGCATAAGAACGGTTAAGTCTTATGTAAGGGAAGGCCATGAGATTGAAAAGTTTCAAGAAGCTTCAAAAGACATTATGTCCTTTGCCAAAAAGGCAGAGAGAATAGTTATTCTTAATATGCCTGCAATGCAGTTTGCTATATTTGCGTGCATGTTAGCCATAGCATGGTTTGGCGGCAACAAGATTATTGCAGGCAGCATGACAGAAGGACAGCTTACAAGCTTTCTTAGCTATGTAATGCAGATTTTGATGAGTCTGATGATGATATCAGTTATCTTTATTAATATGGTTATGACCAAAGCCGCTGCGTCTCGTATTGTTGAGGTTATGGATGAAGCGCCTGAAATCAAAGACCCAAAAAATCCTGAAAAAGAAATCAAAGACGGAACGATAGAATTTAGAGATGTAAATTTTAGCTATAATAAAAATGACAATTTCGTCTTAAAAGATATAAACTTCAAAATAGAACACGGTCAGACCATAGGGCTTATAGGCGGAACAGGTTCGGCTAAGAGTTCGTTAGTTCAGCTAATCCCCAGACTTTATGATACAACAGAGGGAACGGTGTTAGTAGGCGGACTTGATGTAAAAAATTATCATCTCAAGACCTTAAGAGACAGCGTAGGTATAGTGCTGCAAAAGAATGTACTGTTTTCTGGGACTATAGAAGAAAATTTGAGATGGGGCGATGAGAATGCAACTATGGATGATATTATCGCTGCCGCCAAAATAGCTCAAGCCCATAACTTTATAATGAGCTTTCCTGATGGGTATAATACTAATCTAGACCAAGGTGGAGTCAATCTTTCTGGCGGACAAAGGCAAAGGATATGTATAGCAAGAGCTATATTAAAAAAGCCCAAAGTGCTTATCTTTGACGACTCTACAAGCGCAGTTGACACTAAGACTGACGCATCAATAAGGAAAGCATTAAAAACTGACCTAAGCGATGTAACCAAAATAATCATTGCTCAAAGAATTGCCTCTATAGAAGATGCAGACCAAATAATAATATTGGATGACGGTCAGATAAAGGGTATGGGTAAACACAACGAACTCATTAATACCAATGAGATTTATAGAGAAGTTTACACTTCTCAAAAGAACATGGGAGAATAGCATGGCAAAGATACAGATATCAAATATGAAAACAGGTAAAAACGCTCATGCAGGCATGAAACCTAAAAATTTTAAAAAGACAGTAATAAGGCTTTTTAGTTATTTGAAAAACTATAAAGCACAGCTTGTCTTTGTTGTTTTTTGTATTTTGTTAAATTCAGGAACAAGCATTGCCGTTACAAGTTCTATGAAGCCTTTGATTGACAATTATATAACTCCGTTAATCGGTGTACAAAATCCCGATTTGACTGGCTTTATGTGGGTGATAATTTCTATAGCTATAGTATGTGTAATCGGCATATCGGCAGGTTATATATACAGCCGTATTATGATAAACATCTCACAAGGTACGCTAAAAAGAATTCGTGACGATATGTATATCCACATGGAAAGCTTGCCCATAAAATACTTTGATAACAATGCACACGGCAATCTTATGAGCAGATACACCAATGATGTTGAGTCGTTAAGACAAACTTTGTCTCAAAGCCTGCCCCATATTATATCTTCGGTAGTGACTATTGTTGGAGTTTTTACCGTTATGTGTGTTTACAGCCCGATTTTAACTTTGATAGTCGTTGGGATGGTAATTGTGATATTTTTTATTGTTAGATTTATCGGCGGACGCAGCTCAAAATATTTTGTCGCTCAGCAGCAGGCAATAGGACAGTTAAATGGTTTTGTTGAAGAGATGGTAGAAGGACAAAAGGTCGTAAAGGTCTTTTCTTATGAAGAAAGAACAAAGCAAAAGTTTGATGTTGTCAATGAACACCTATTTAAAAGTGCTGACAGGGCTCACGGTTATGCCAATATGCTAGGACCTATTATGGTAAATATAGGCTATGTATTATATGCTCTTGTAGCTGTAATAGGCGGTTATTTGATAACAAAAGATTTTGCTATATCAATCGGTACTTTGACATCCTTCTTGCTTTTGACAAGAAGCTTTATAATGCCCATTAATCAAATATCTCAACAGCTCAATTCTATAATAATGTCGGTAGCAGGAGCAGAAAGAATTTTTGATGTCTTGGATGAGCCTGTAGAAGAAGATAAAGGCTTTGTAACGCTGGTTAAGGCGGCAAAGGATAACAACGGCAATTTTAACTTAACAGATAAAGACAACTCTGATGGTGTATGGTGCTGGAAATCTAAAGATGAGCAAGGTAATGATGTTTTGGTTGAGCTAAAAGGCGATGTGATATTTTCCGATGTAAACTTTTCATACGACAATCAAAAGCTTGTGTTAAAAAATGTCAATCTATATGCTAAGCCTGGACAAAAGATTGCTTTTGTGGGTTCAACCGGAGCAGGCAAAACGACAATAACCAATCTTATTAACCGTTTTTACGATATTTCTCAAGGTCAAATCACTTATGACGGAATCGATATAAAAGACATCAAAAAGAATGCGCTCAGACAATCACTAGGCATAGTTTTGCAAGATACTCATCTATTTACAGGTACTGTAAAAGAAAATATTAGATACGGCAAGCTGGATGCTACTGATGAGGAAGTCTATGCTGCAGCGCATCTTGCTAACGCTGATTTCTTTATAAAGCATCTTCCAGACGGTTATGATACAGTCTTATCCGGAGACGGTGCCAATCTTTCTCAGGGTCAAAGACAGCTTTTGTCGATTGCCCGTGCTGCCGTTGCAGACCCTCCCGTGCTTATTTTAGATGAGGCGACAAGCAGTATTGACACCCGAACAGAAAAGATAATAGAACGAGGTATGGATAAACTCATGGAAGGCAGAACGGTTTTTGTTATTGCACACAGGCTTTCCACTATAAGAAATGCACAGGCTATTATCGTACTAGAAAACGGCGAAATTATAGAGCGCGGAAGCCATAAAGAACTGCTTGACTCTCAAGGTAAATATTATCAGCTATATACAGGAGCATTTGAATTAAGTTAATATCTGATACTATTAAAGATTTTTTTAACTTGAAATAATATATGTTTATTTTTTAGTAATACTACTCACATAAGCCGCTGACGTTCAATTGACAACAGCGGCTTATTTTAAATATACTAACAAAAAATACATTTAAAGTGCAGGATTATAAACTATGCGATTTTTAACTGCTTTTGGACTCACTCTTTTTGCAGGTCTTGCGACCGGCATCGGCGGCGCATTGGCTTTTTTCACCAAAAAAACTAATACCAAATTTTTGGCGGTAAGCTTGGGTTTTTCGGCTGGTGTGATGATTTATATATCCTTAGTTGAAATATTTCAAGACGCCAAAGTTACTCTTACTTCTGCGCTTGGAAATACCGCTGGGTATTGGGCGGTTTTGGGAGGGTTTTTTGGCGGAATATTGCTGATAGCATTAATTGATAAAATAATACCAAAATCCGAAAACCCACATGAAATGATAAAGATAGAAGATATAAACATGCATAGTTCCGAACTCGGAAAGCACAGGCTTATGAGAGCGGGATTATTTACTGCTCTTGCTGTAACAATACACAATTTCCCTGAAGGACTTGCCGCTTTTATGTCAGCCTATCAAGACCCTAAGCTTGGCATTGCTATTGCCATAGCTATTGCTATCCATAATATACCTGAGGGTATTGCTGTCTCTGTACCCATCTACTTTGCAACGGGCAATAGAAAAAAAGCGTTCTTTTATTCAGTCCTATCTGGAATATCTGAGCCCTTAGGTGCACTTGTTGGATTTGGATTGCTGCTGCCATTTATGAATGATGTTGTGTTTGGAATAATATTTGCTGCAATTGCCGGTATTATGGTGTTTATATCTGTTGACGAATTATTGCCAAGCGCACGGGAATACGGAGAATCACATCTATCCATATATGGTATGATAGCAGGCATGGCTGTAATGGCAGTCAGTCTTGTATTGTTAGCGTAAAATAATTTTTCTATAAATAATAAAAGCCTTAAAAATTTAAGGCTTTATTTTTTGATCTTCAAGTTGATTTATATCTTTTTGTGTTCGCTTTATAGACTTCCATTTTACATTGCCCAAAGCCACATAGACAGCAGGTAAATATAACATCATATTGGCAGGAAATGTAAAGGTATACAATATTTTTTTGAATGTGCTTGCTTTTATATTTTTCCATTCAAGTATGGTAACTACCAATGCAACAATCCATGCTGCTATATAAATTGCGGCGCCTTGAATGCCTACCAATACAAGAGCATGTAAAAAGCCGTATGAGCTGAAAATGCCTATAAGCAGTGAAGCAACCGTTGAAATTATCCCCCATGAAAAAGTTATAATGGGTATTGGCAGCAACAAAAATAATAAGTCGTATGACGCAAACGAATGCGGCATGTTTTTTAGATGTTTTAGTAAAAACTTAGAACAGCATTGATATCCGCCCTTGACCCACCTTGCACGCTGATTAATAGTATCTTTTATTGTATTTGCTTGATCGTCATAAAAAATGGCATTATAACAAAAAGCTATCTTATATCCTTCCAAAACCTTAGCATGAGAAAATTCTACGTCTTCTGTCATTGAAGTGTAAGGCCATCCGCCCTGTTTTCTTATTATCTCGGCATCTGTATAAAATCCTGTTCCTGCTATGTATGTACTGCAGTTAAGCTTTGACCTTGGAGAATGCACAAGCCGGCACTGCTGCAAAAACATCAAGCCTGCTCCTGCTGAGACCCAGTTATCATAATTTTTGGGAGCTCTATGGCTGTTGATAATCAACTCGCCTGCATCTACAGCCTTATTCATCTCGGTTATGTAATTATGTGATAACAAATTATCGGCATCAAAATAAAAATAACCCTTATAGTTTTTTTCCGTATATTTTGAATGTATAATATCAAAAATAAACTGCAAGGCATAACACTTGCCTCTAAGATCAGGGTTATTTCTTTCATACACTATAGCCCCTGCCGCCCTTGCAATGTCCGCTGTGTTGTCCGTGCAATTATCGGCAACAACAAAAATATCCAAAAGCTCAGTCGGATAGTCCTGCTTTTTTATGCTTTCTATAAGCTGTGCTATTACATCCTTCTCGTTTCTAGCACATATTATGCATGCATATTTATATTTGTTTTTTGCCTCTTTATAAACTCTAGGCGGAAGCACTCCTAACAAGCCGTACAAAATCTGGGGAATTCCAATTAAAATAACTCCGCCTGTTATAGCTATAGAAATATACAAAATAATATCAATCAATTTTAAAATACCTTTCCCAAATATATCACATTAAATACAATTTTTCAATAGTAATTACATATTTTTAATCGTTTTTTCATTTGTGATATGGCAGATTATTATTAATACAAAATGCCCTATATATCTGCTCTAACAAAATAACTCGCATGAGTCTGTGCGGATATGTCATCTTCCCAAAGCTTATTATCTTGTCCGCCTTTTTTTTTATATTTTCGGACAAACCAAAAGATGAACCTATAACAAATGTTATATCAGGACTAAGATGCATGTTCAAAAATTTTGCAAATTCTTCACTTGTCAAAACTTCCCCGCAAGAGTCCAAAACCACTATCGTACCCTTGAGACTGGACTCAATACTTTGCGCTTCTATGTCCAGAGCTTTTTGTGTTTGGGCAAAAGAACTATTATCTATCAGCTTGTATTCGGGTTTTTCAATTATCTGAATTTTGGTGTATTTTTTGATGCGTTTGAGATATTCTTCACAAGCTTCTGTATAATATTTTTCTTTACCCTTACCAATACAAGCTATATGAACCATTAAAATAATCCCATATAAAAAGAAAATCCTGTAACAACTATAAGCAAAAATATTGATGTCCACATTATAATCTTATCTTCTATCTGAGGTTTATATAAAGGCACTTTCCTTGCATAAAAGACCCCAAACGGCGATGTTATCGGATTAATGTCCATCATAGTGTTTTCAAGATTATTGGTGTTTTCAAGCTCAATCTTCTTTTTTTGGTGTTTGGTCTCTGCCTTAACTATTAAAAACAAAACCCCAATAAAAAGTGCAGTAACTATTAACCAAAGTACAATAGATAATGCAAAATTATTAATCAAAAATGAGTCCCAATTGCCGCCAACCCAGCCGTTATAATAAGCATGCGATGAATAAACACTTATAGCATTATTCATAAAATGTATAATCATAGCAGGTAATATTGACCTTGTTTTTACTGTAAGCGTTGCAAAAATAATTCCGCCTGCCAATGTGTATAATGTCTGTCTTACATTGGCATGTAAAAGTCCAAAAATAAGCGCAGAGATAATTATTGCGTATTTATCTTGCATTGTGTCTCTAAGACTGCGTAAAACCAAACCTCTATTCAAAAATTCTTCACATATTCCAGGCAATACAGCAGTATTCAATAAGGCAAGCAAAAACAATCCTATTCCGCCTGCCGCTTCTTCGTAAGCTGTAGGTAGGTTATACCCCATCAAAAGCAATATTACCTGATTGATATAAGAAATTCCTATAGTCATAATAAAAAACAAAATGCCCAAAACAAAAGATAACGGTATAAGATAAATTCTAGGAAGCCTAAACCCCATTTCTTTCAAACGGCTTTTGATTGTTACCTTGGGTTCTGCATTGTTATTAAGCAGTTTGTTTTTGTTAACTTGCAAATTATGCTGTATTGTCAGCACCAATAAACCGCCGCCGCCTATGAATATTATCTGAATTATTAGTGAGCCCAAAAAGTCTGATACAGCCATAGGCATATAATCAAAAAGCCCCAAGCCAAATAAAATTCTAGTGAGTATTAGTCCGACCGCCGCAATAAGCAAAGCAATTGAGCCTAAATAATAATTTCTTCTGAGCTCGTTTTTTGAATTTAATGTGTTTTCAGTATTATACATAACCCTTTATTCCTAAAAATAAACTATATATCCAAAATGCAATGCATATACCAAAGGCAATGCACATAAGAGCCACAAAAATTTTCTTATGCTTTTTTTCTTTATCCTGGGCATACATTATATATTCCTGCCCTGATAACGGCTGTTCAACATATTCTTTTTTCACCTCATCAAAAACCCTTTGAAAAGGCGTAAAAATTACATCATAATTAATTACATATCTATTGTTCTGCTCACGGTTTTTAAACCCTGTAATAGCCTTGATAAATATACTGTCCTTCGTTTTTTTAGCCGCCAAGTCAACTGCCAGAAAAAACCCTATTATTCCGATTAACGAGAACAATATGGCAGTAGAGTATATAAATATAGTATTGTCAAATAACACAGCTCCAAATCCATATTTTTGAAATATTGTACCCAAAACTGCCCAAAGATTATTTAGAAAATGTAACAGTACCCCTGCCCACAATGACTTTGTAGTCAAAACAACATATCCCAAAGCAATTCCTAATATAAATTGATGAACTGTTTGAGCGGGCGACATGTGCATCATACTAAAAGCAAACGCACTTAATAATATAGCATTAATCGGTCTGAATCTTGATGCTAGTCCTTGAAGTATAATTCCTCTGAATACCAATTCTTCACAAATTGCAGGCAAAACGCATGTTGCAAAAATAATTCCGATTATACCAAGCGGAGAATTTAATAAAGGATCTATATTAATATCGGGCACCTTATACTTAATTAATTCAAAAAAATTATCAACCGCCGTCAAAAGCGGAGTATTGCTCATAATTAAAAACAATGAAAGTATAGGAAGAATCAAAATTATACTAAGAGATACTTTCTGATTAACTGCTGTTGCCTTAAATAAGTCTATATGGCGTATTTTGCAAAGTAAAAAACAAAATCCCAATAATGCCCCTTGGTTAATAATAGACGAAACCACAATAACCCATGGAAAACTCAAAACCGAAGTCAGATAATTGGAATCAGCAATAACCTCTGAAAGATAAATCAACATTAGTATAAGCTGAAAAGCTGTCGCCGCACCATAAATAGCTAAGATTGCGCCCAAAAAGCCCAGACTGCTGTCAACAGGGTTTAATTTGTGTCTTAAGTTGTTTTTACTATACACTATTTACTCCTTGTCATTTTTTAAACAGCTGTAAGTATCTCACTTATGTTTTCTTGTGAGGCAACACATAACTTTACATCCTTGCCTACTGTTATATCACAGCTTTTCAAGGCTTTTGCAGTAATCGTATATGCCAACTCAGGAGTATTGTTTTCTTGTGACAAATGCGCCAAAATAATCTGTTTGCCGCCGTCTGTTATCAGGTCTTTTAAGGTGTCTGCACACAGGTCATTGGACAAATGCCCTTTTTCTGAAAGTATTCTGTTTTTTAGCATAGCAGGATATCTTTTGTTGGACATAAGCTTGTCAACATCGTGATTGGATTCAATCATCAAGATATTGCTGTTGCTTGCTCTTTGTTTGATTTCGTCTGTTATTTTGCCCATATCAGTCATTACGGTAATCTTTTTGCCAAAGCTATAAAGACTATATCCGTAACAAGGCGCATCATGGCTTACGTCAAAAGGCGAAACGGTAACTTCATTGATAAAAAAGTCATTGCCGTTAAGCTCAACTATGTTTTTGCCGCTGCCTATTACCGCTGATAGATGACGGTAATTTTTGTAGCTTGTATATACCGTCAGATTATATTTATTAACCAGCGTTTTTATGCCGTTAATATGATCCGAATGGCAATGTGTAATAAGCACACCGTCAAGTTCATTTGGTTTTTGACCTATGCTTTTTAGTTTGTTCTCTATGGCACGGCAGCTGATGCCTGCATCAAGTAATATTTTGGTTTTATCAGTAGCTATAAAAGTAGCATTTCCCTTGCTTCCGCTTGCTAGTACACATATATTAAAAGACATTATTGTTTTCCTTAAAGATTATTATACTAACAAAATCCGCTTAAAGCAATTCATTTGAGCCGTCAAATATTGTATGCTATAATGAGTTTATGAAGCAAATAGATGCAAAAACAATATTATCTTCAGTAAAATCTATGATTACACACAGCGTTCTCAATGTGGAAACGGCGGTCTGTCAAAAGCTTAGTGCAATGCATGAAGATAACCAAGCCGCACAATGGGCGTTAAATCAAATACTTGAAAACAATAAATATGCAAAACAGCACAAAATCCCTCCATGTCAAGATACAGGGCTTGCGGTGTTTTTTTTGGAAATAGGGCAAGATGTTCATATAACAGGCGGTTATATAGAAGATATTTTAAATGAAGCTGTCCATCAAAGCTATACAGAAAATTACTTTAGAAAATCTACTCTTGATCCTTTATCAAGAATTAATTATAACGACAACACTCCTGCTATAATCAACACACGCATTATAAAGGGCGATTCTTTGACAGTACATTTTTTGGCAAAGGGTGCGGGCAGTGAAAATATGAGTGCTTTATATATGCTCACTCCGTCCAAAGGCAATCAAGGTATTATTGACAGTGTAGTAGATTGTGTTTTTAAAGCAGGCGCCAATCCATGTCCGCCTATTATTATAGGAGTGGGAATTGGAGGAGATATGGAAAAGGCATGTACTATGGCAAAGCATGCACTTATCCGCCCGACAGGCACACCGTCTGACGACCCCAAACTAAGACAGCTAGAACAAGATATTTTACATGAGGTCAATAACCTTGATATAGGCATTCAGGGCTTTGGCGGTAAAAACACAGCGATATCAGTAGCGGCAGAAAAGTTTGCAACACATATCGGCATGCTGCCTGTAGCTGTTAATATTCAATGTCATAGCGTAAGACACGGCAAAGTCGTTTTATAAAGAGATACAATGGTTACAAAACATCTAAAATTACCTATAAACAAAAAAGATTTAACCTCATTAAATGCAGGCGAATTGGTTTTATTAAGCGGTGTTATATATACCGCACGAGATGCCGCTCATAAGCGAATCATTGAGGCTTTAAATAACAATCAAGAAACGCCTTTTGAACTCAATAATTCAGCCATATATTATACAGGCCCCACACCTAATAGACCTGATGAGATAATAGGCTCATGCGGCCCTACCTCGTCTTCAAGAATGGACGATTATACGCCTATGCTGTTAGAACACGGTTTGAAGGTAATGATAGGTAAAGGCAAACGCTCTTTAAAAGTAATAAACAGCATGAAAAAAAATAAGGCTGTGTATCTTTGTGCTGTGGGCGGTGCTGCTGCTATAATCAAACAATACATTGTTTCAGCGCAAGTTATAGCTTATTCTGACCTTGGCACAGAAGCGGTAAGGAAATTGGAAATAAAAGACTTTCCGCTTATAGTAGCTATAGACAGTCAGGGCAATTCATTATTTGAAAGAAAGCAGTCAAACTAACTTAGCAAAATATCCCCAAATTCAAAAACTTTTAATAATATATCATGCAAACGGCAGGGTTTAGACTGCCGTTTTATCTAACTTATTTGATATTTTATGCATATAATGTACTATCACAAAGGAGGAAATTTATATGTATTGTGAATCTAACAATCCTCAAAGACAGCCTTATCCTGAACAGCCAAAGAGATCTGTAACTCAAAATGTTTTATGCTGGTGCGCTGATAAAATATTATGCTTTTTATTAGTACTATTTGCATTCACGTTGGGTCTAATCTTAGGAACGGTCTTTGCTCGTATATTGTTTTTTGCACTTCCTGCATTAATCGTACTCGGGGTTTTATTGGTAATTTTAATAGTCATAACCTTGATTGTCAAACGATGCAAATGCTGTAAGAAAAATTCTTGTAACGACTAGTTATTAGACCATATTTCGATGTGCTTTTTTGGCACATCGATACATAAGTGTTGTTTATCTTATTTTTTTCATTTTGTCATCTTTCTTTTCCCCTATAACTAAAAACGGTATAAAAACGGTATAAAAAAACCGAACGAACTAAAAACAGCCCATTCGGTTATAAACCTAGGAGTGAGAGTCGCGGGCAAGCGAAGCTTGCACATGACTGAACGACGAAGGTTTTCAATCCATCGGTTTTTTTATAAATTATCTCAATTATTAGATAATTCCTGTAATTTTGATTAAGTTATTTTAGTGCTGCCTTGCCTTCTGAAATTGTCCATAAGTCGCTTTGAAAAACTGAAGCCAAGTTAGCTGTCCACCATGCATTATCAACTGCGTCAATTTCTAATTGGGTCATAATTGTAGTGGCATCTATAGCGGTTGATTGAGCCAACTCTAAAGCTATATAGTTATTAATAGCTACAATATCACCCTTGCCGTTAATATTACCTGTAACATAACCGTAAGCTGTATTACTACAAGTAATTTCAACCTCTGCAAATACATCTTTTATACTAAGCTGCGTTGCATTTGTTTCAAATTTACCTGCAAATGTTCCTATATTCTTACCAGCTTGCAGACTAGTTGAGTATATTACTATTCTTTCAAATGTTGCTGTTCCATCCATTCTGCAAATTAGTACTGACGTCATATCAGTGCTTCCGCTTACTGCTAGTCCGTTGATATAAATATCTTTAGCAATAGCTTTTCCATTTGCCTGTAATTCGCCTATTAAGCCTGCATTATATTTGTTGGCGGTATTAACTACACTAGAATTAATAATGGCAAGACCGTCAATTATTATCTCGCCGCTTGACCTGCCTGTAAGTATTGCTCCGTAGCTTTTTGCAGTATTAACAGAGCTGTTTTTTATTGCTATATTATGAATTACTGCAAGTCCAGAAATTTTCTTACTAATTATAGCGCAACCATCGTCTATTCCTTCAGCTGTAATATTATCAAAGGTAATTTTTTTTATAGCCGCCTTATTCAAATCGGCAAAAATACCCGATACAACGCTTGCATTGCTGACAGTATGACCTGCCCCGTCCAAAACACCGTAAAAATCCTTTGAACTCCATGTCTTGTCGGTTAGATCAATATCGGCAGTCAATATATAATATTTGCCCTGTGAGTTTGTGCCAGAAGTAACCATAGCCACAAATTCATCAGCATTAGAAATATTAACTTCTGTCTCCAAAGTAATAGGCAGGCTTATTACATCGCCTTTATAGGTTCCGTCTGTAGCCAGCATATGAACATAATGCTTATCATTTGTAGCGATCTTTGATATAGTGTTAACTCTTACTGATATATCCCATCCAACGCCTTGAGCAATTATTGTATCCTTGTCAACTATCGCCTCATCACTTAACAGATAATATGCTTTTCCGTCTTGCTGCAATGTTGTAAAGTTTAATATAATATTACCGTCAAATTCATTTGATACACTTACCGAGCCACTTGCAAAATCATAAACATCCGAACCATAAACCACAACTTGCTGTCTTAACACCAGAATATCGTCTTCATCATGAAGTGATGTTACTGTATATGTTACGGTGTACTCGCCCAAAACTGCCGTATTGACAGGATTATCAATACTAAGAGTATAATCAGTATCCTCTATCAAAACATCATAGTCTACAGTATTCAGCTTTTTATAAAAGTTTCTAAAAGTCAAGCTTTCGGGTGCAAATGTTCCATCTAAGGGTACAAAGACCTTAGAAACACTTATATTTCTATTAATCTTATAGCCCTGCTGTATTTCTCCAATACTCAAATCGGTATCAATCTCTAGCCAGTTAAGTCCTTCAATTGCGCCTGCTCCCACAGGGTTTCCTTTAAACACTGCCAGAACATCATCAGCATCTGCAAGCTCATAGTTATAAGGCAATACTTGATAATTTCTAAAATAGAAATCAAGAGTTTGAGCTGTTTGTGCATTGAAAGAAACCCATGACGTTTCTACATCATCACTTGACGATAAAACATCTGTGTCGCCAAGTGATGATGTAGAAACGTCATGGGTT
>CALAYY010000032.1 GCA_937895465.1 uncultured Clostridia bacterium
CCGTCCGCAAAAAGCATATTGACAGTATCGCCTTTTTTTATATCTATAACAGAATTTATGCTTGCTCCGTCTTTATAAATTTTAGCATATCCCAAAGATAGTATTTTTTTTGGGTCACTTGCTTTGAGTCTAAAAACTCTTTGATTAAGCTCATTATATCTGTCATTAAAAAAGGTAATGTTTTGAAGCTTATTTGCTTTAGATATAATTTTATCTCTACCCAAATATAGCTTTTTCTCAGCAGCAGCACCCAAATCAAAAATTGAATATTTTAGTTTTGATTGATATGATAAATACAACTCATTAATAAATTTTGTAAGAAACCTAACATTGTTTTTTAAATCAAATATTAATTCCTGTGTGTTTTTGGTCAAAACTTCGGCAGCTGCACTTGGAGTAGGGACTCTTAAGTCAGCGGCAAAATCGCAAAGAGTATAGTCTATCTCATGTCCTACTGCCGAGACAATAAATTTTTTGCATTCTGCAACACTTCGTGCAACTTCTTCAGTATTAAATGCAGATAAATCCTCATAAGACCCTCCGCCTCTTGTAACCAAAATGCAATCAACTTCATCATATTGGTCAAGTTCTTTTATTGCCTTAGCAATTTCAATTTCAGAGCCTATACCCTGCACTTTAACAGGATATACTGCTATATTAATTCCCTTATTGCGTCTTGTAGCAACACTAATTATATCATATATTGCAGCACCGTCAGCGCTGGTAACTACGCCGATTTTATTAATTGTTTTGGGAATAGCAATTTTACGGTCAAATAACCCTTCACTTTGAAGTTTATTTTTCAGCTGAAGTAGTTTTAGATATTCTTCGCCTTCACCGCAAGGTTCAATTTGATTGGCAATAAAACTAAGCTTTCCACCTTTTACATAGTACGAAGGAAAACCCTTGCAATTAACTTTATCGCCTTCTTTAATAAAATATTTTGAAGTATATTCAAAAAAGATACAAGAAATTTGAGCTTGCTCATCTTTCAAAGTAAAATAAGCATTTTGACCAGTCATTTTAAAATTGCTTACTTCACCGCTGATTATTATATTTTTTAAAAGCTCTTCACTGTCAATAACATTTTTTATATATGAACTTATCTGAAAAACACTGTATGTTCTCATACGGATTTAAACTTTTTGGCGGCATTTAAAGTGTTTTTTAAAAGCATTGCAATAGTCATAGGGCCAACACCTCCTGGTACAGGAGTAATGGCTTGAGCGACTTTGGATACTTCGTCAAATTGAACATCGCCTTTTAAACCGTTTTCGGTACGATGGATTCCTACATCTATAACAACAGCACCTTTTTTTACCATATTTTGAGTAATAAGTTCCTGTTTGCCTGCCGCAACGATTAAAATATCGGCAGAAGATGTAATCAAGCCCAAATCCTGAGTTTTGCTATGTGCTATAGTCACTGTAGCATTTTCTTTTAACATCAAAAAAGCTGCAGGCTTTCCGACAATATTGCTTCTGCCTACAACCACAGCCCTTTTACCGCTTATTTCAATATTGCTGCGTTTTAAAATCTCAATAATCCCTGAAGGTGTACAAGGTGCAAGCACATCCTTTTCACCCAAAAACAATTTTCCTAGATTAATCGCACAAAAACCGTCAACATCTTTCGACGGATCAATAGCGGATATAATCTTTTTTTCATTGATATGAGAAGGCAGCGGCATTTGCACTAAAATACCGTGAATATTTGAATCGTTGTTAAGAGCATCAATTAATTGCAAAATTTCATCTTCTTCAGTGGATTGCTGAAGATAATATGCATAAGACTTTATACCAGTATCGGCACATGCTTTTATTTTGTTCCTGACATAAACTTTGCTGGCTTCATCTTCTCCAACCAAAACAACCGCCAATCCGCATTTTATATCATCATTGGCTATTTCATCCTTAATTTCTGCCCTTATGGAAGCCGCAATCGCTTTACCGTCAAGAATTTTAGCGCTCATTACTTCGTTATTCCTTCTTTTTTAATTATATTAGCCAAAATACCATTCACATAAGACGGACTTTTTTCGGTAGAATAAGTCTTGGTAAGATTGACCGCTTCATTACATGTCACTGATATGGGAATATCCTGCATATATTTTAATTCATATACAGCTAACATCAAAATGCCCAAATCAATTTTAAAAATTCGGTCAATTTTAAAACCTTCTGAATATTGGGCTATAAGGTTTTGTAACTCTTCAAAATTTTGTGTTACACCTTCATATACAATTTGTATATACTGCCTATCATCGTCTGTAAAAGACAAATCCTGAACTATACTGTCCAGGGTAATATCACTTGTTGTATGATTAAAGAGGTATTCAAAAATCAATACAAACGCTTTTTCCCGTGCTTGTATTCTACTCATTTGTTATTATCATCATCCGACTTTGAATATTTATTCAAGATTGCGTTAATTCTAGCATATACATCTTCTTTTGACACTTTTTGCTGTGCAGGTCTTTGCGTTTCTTGAGGTCTCCTTGGGGTATTGTTATATGACTGATTGACCTGTGAAGACGAAAGATTATTATTTTGATTCATTGCAGAATTAGCGTTTTGAGGCGTTGGCCTTACGCTCATAGATGTAGGTCTTTGAGGATAAGGTGTTTGTGTCTGAAAACCTGTATTAGGCGAAGGAACAGATCCTTGAGGTCTAGGTCTTTGCGCCTGGTTAGGATTTTGCATAACAGGATTATTAGGTCTGTTAACAACAGGCTTTTGGGATTGAACAGGATTAGGTGACTGATGAAAACCTTGACGAGCATTTGGATTAAACTGATTTTGGTTTTCGGGTCTTACCTGTTCTTTGGAATTTTGAGACATTGCCTGCTGTTGAATTGAAGTTTGCTTTTGAAGTTCTTTATTGATACTGTCATAAGCAGTCTGCAAAGGCTTTTGTGTGTCTCGATTAATATTGTCATAACTATTTTGTTTGGGTGCAGTCTCTGCTTTTTCATACGACTTAAATTGGCTATATGACTTAGTTGAAGGTATAGCATTAGCCGTATTAAAAGGATCAGCATATTCTGCTCTTTTTTCTTCTTTCTTTTCAAAAGAAGAAGAAGGCATACCCCTATTTGGTGTTGTATATGGTATAGAATACTGATCAGGTGTTAAAGCAGGCTCTTCTTTTTCATATTGCGTTTCAAACATACTAAGTTCCTGAGGCTCAAAATCAACTTCAGGAAAAATATTATCTTTTTGAATTTCATCTGTTTCGGCATTAAAAGGCTCTATATATGCTTTTTCTATTGTTTCTTCCGTCTTTTTAACAGGCTCTAAAGTTTTTACTGTTGCTGGCATGCTGATTTCTTTTTCAATTCCAGCTTCTAAATCAATACCTATACCAGCATAAGGTGCGCCGAATTCAAACAAAACTTTGCCGTCAGCAAACTTATAAGAAGGGAACTTAATCCCAAGATTCATCGTAATAGCTTCTTCTAGTTTGGGGCGAAGTTTTCCTACTAAAGACTGAAAATCATATCCTTCATAAACCTTAGTATTAATTAATAAACAGTTTCCAAATTCTCCTAATTGGATATCTATATTAACTGATTTTATTCCTTCAATTTCTTTGCATACGCTTTTGGCTACTTTTCTGATATTATGTGAGGTCACATCAATAGAGGATTCGCCGTAAACATAAATGGAGTTATTGGTAAATCTCATTCTGTTAACAATAAGCACAATAGACAATGCAAGATAAGCTGCGGCAAGAATAAAGGCGATTATTAATATCCCGCCCTTTAAAAAGCTGTAATTTAAATACTTGTCCAAAATATTAAGTTTTAGCAGCGGTATCTTAGAAATAACCACGCTGCCTACAAAAACCAAACCTATTAATGAATTGAGAATAAGCAAGATTTTCTCTATAGGTCTTTTCACAAAAAACTCCTCCAATTTGGGCAGCATTTACTATGACGAGTACATCTTCAATAAATGCTGAAAAATTTATCTTACGAATTTATTTTATTCTTCTTCAAAACCGACTTCCAAAACATTTACATTAACATCGCCAATTCTATAAACGGACATAGTCTCCACGCTTCGCTTTATGTTCTCTTGAACACGAAAAGCGACATCGGAGACACTATGCCCGTAAAGTATCTTCAAAAATACATCAACAGAGATATTATTGTCCTCGTCAATATCAATCTTGACTCCCTTGCCCTGCAAAGATACAACACCAGTTATCTCTTTTGCAGCAAGAGTTATTATGGACAAAATTACATTTTTGCCATAAATGGTACTACCTGTATGATTCGATTGCAGGTTCTTACCACTCATTTTTTCTCCTAGTCTTTAGTATTTTTATTTTATCATATATCATCTATAAAAACAAGGGTTTCAAATTTATGATATAGGGATAATTTGTATTTCTGTAGCAGGATCTCTACCCGTTTCTTCTGTAACAATATACAAAATCTGAATCAATTCGTCTTCAGTAAGCGGATCTGATTTTACAATGACATTAACATTAGCACCTGTTGTTACGACACAATCTTCAAAGCCCTGCGCCTTAATAAGCCCTTCTATTGTTAGTTCTTGGTTCATTGCTGTGGAAATTTTTAATTTCTCAGCTTGTGCAGCAGAGATATCCGCTTCACTGGATGCTTCACTGTTTATGATGGCGTCAAGATACATTATTGTCTGATTTCGGGTTTCAATTCTGTCGCTTCTATAATTTTCAAAAAAGCTTCCAGCCACTACTGGAGTATTATCATCACCCTTTGCCGTTTGATTTAAAACTACATTTAATACTCCCGTAACTACTAATAACAC
>CALAYY010000033.1 GCA_937895465.1 uncultured Clostridia bacterium
AAAGGATGGCGGTTAGGATACGGCAAAAAAAGGTCAGTGTAGGGATTGTTGGAGCAAAGAAGCTCGCTAAGACCCTAAAGAACATGGACGAGGCGGCAGGCGGCGTGCTTATGCAGGGCGCAATGGCGGGCGGTGAGATTGCCCTTGCCGACGCTAAGGAAAACTGTCCCGTGGATACGGGCGCGCTTAAAGAAAGCCTTAAAGTTAAACCGAACAAGGCGACTAAGAAAAAAGCCGACTGTATCGTGGACTACGACAAGACCTTGAGATACGGCACATTCGTAGAGCTTGGCGCACGCGGACGCCCGCCCAATCCGTTCCTGCGAAATGCAGTGGATGGCAACGTAGACAAGATAAACGAGGCGGTGGTAGCGGCAATATCTGACGCTATCGGTAAATCGCTATGAAAAAGGACATTTATCAAGCGATTTATGAATATTTAAAGGCAAGTACAGAACTCAAAACCATTGTGGGCGCAAATATTTATCCAATGTTTATACCGCAGTATGATAAAATCCCCGCGGTAGTCTACGCGCCTATACAGACAAGTTACGATACGGCACTAATCGCTGACACAGGCTTTGCACGGACGACCGTGCAATTTTCCTGTCATGAGAGCACATTCGGTAAGGTGCGGAAACTATCAAAGGTGATAAAGCGGTTGTTTCAAAATTACTCTGGCGATATGTGCGGGGCAGAAGTGCAGGCAACATTTATAAAGACGGATTACATACTAAGCGGCGGCAACGTCAACAGGTTTGACGCAGAGACTAGCACGGCGGTGTTGGAATTCGATATATTTTATTCAGAACAGGAGGACGGATAATGGCAATAGCAGGTAAAAAGGGCAAGCTCGTTATAGACACTGACGAGTCACGGGTCTTAGGGATAAAGAACTGGTCGCTTGCCCTAAACATTAACACTTTGGAAACGACGGGGCTCGGCGACGATTGGAAGTCGTACATAACAGGGATGAAAGAATGGACAGCATCGTCGTCAGGCGACTATGAAATAAAGGGCGGAGCCGAACTAAAAGGTCAAGATGCACTTCAGGAAGCGTTCCTAAACGGC
>CALAYY010000034.1 GCA_937895465.1 uncultured Clostridia bacterium
AGGAATACTGCCTAGTTTGTTTGGTGGGGCAATGATAACTGAAACTGTATTTGCTATTCCTGGCATAGGCGAGGCTGCATATAAAGCGGTAATTCAAGGCGATTTGCCGTTTATTATGGCATACACCATGTTTGGAGCATTGTTATCAGTAATAGGTACACTCATGTCTGACTTAATGTATGCAATAGTAGATCCGCGCGTAAAACTAGTAAGTTAGGTAAAATTATGAAACAAAATGAAAAAGAAATAGTTAATTCAAATGTAGAAGTTAATTTGAATATGAAAGAAAATGGAATATCTTCTAATAATCCCAGTGATGTAAAATTAACTGCTCAAGAAATAGAAGAGTCTCATAACATAAAAGTTTTGTCACCTGGCAAAATGGTTTTGAAACGGTTTTTTCGCAGCAAGTTAAGCATTGTTGGTCTTATCGGGTTGGCATTTGTATTTTTATTTTCTTTTTTAGGTCCAGTATTTTCACCTTATGGTGAAGTTGAGTCAATAGGAGCCACAAGAGTTGTTCAAACTATTTTCAGCTATACTGTTACTGATGAAATTACTGGTGAAGATTATGTTCTCTATGAAGTAAGAGAAGCTATAGTAACTAATAAAACTGCGCCTACATGGAAGAATTGGCTTGGAACAGATTCATACGGTTATGATGTTTTGACTCGTCTTATGTATGGTGGAAGAATTTCATTGGTATTAAGCTTTATAGTTGTTTTTGCCGAATTGATAATAGGCATGTTATTAGGTAGTCTGGCAGGTTTTTTTGGAAAATGGGTTGACCAGCTTATTATGAGAATTGTAGATATCTTCAATTGTATACCAACATTACCTATATTATTGATTTCTGCATCTTTATTGGACAGCTGGAATATTCCATCAGATAAAAGGATATATTATTTGATGCTTATTTTGACTGTTTTTGGTTGGACAAGCACAGCTAGACTTGTGAGAGGTCAAATATTAACTTTACGAGAACAAGAGTTTATGGTTGCAGCAGAAGCAACAGGAATGTCTGCAGGAAAACGAATTTTTAAGCATTTATTGCCTAATGTCATGCCGCAGCTTATCGTTAGCGTGACTCTGGGCCTAGGCAGCGTTATTTTATATGAATCTACTTTGAGCTTTCTTAATTTAGGTGTTCCGTTTCCTTATGCAGCATGGGGATCTATGATTGGTATGGCAAGTCCTTCATCAGGTAGCGGCAGGGAAATTTTGCAATATTTTCCTAATCTATGGATACCAGCGGGAATACTTATAATGATTGCCGTACTATCCTTTAACTTTGTTGGTGATGGTCTTCGTGATGCATTTGATCCTAAGGCTAAGAGGTAAAAAATGTTAAAATTTAAAGATTATATAAACAGTTTTTTTAAAGCAATAAAAAATTTCTTTATTAATATAGGTCATTGGCTTAAGAAGAGAACTTCTGACAATAAGAAAAATTACTTATCAATAAAAGAAATAAAGAACATTTCAAAACAGAACCTTAAGTTGACTCGCTCATATGAGAAGGCTAAAAACAAAAAGGTAAAGCAAGAAGAATATATCACCGAAATGTCAGATTCTAATAACATAATAGAAATTAGTAATTTAAAAACATATTTCTTTACAGATGTGGGTACTGTAAAAGCTGTTGATGGAGTAAGTTTTAATATTCCCAAAGAAAGCACAGTTGGGGTTGTAGGCGAATCAGGATGTGGAAAATCTGTAACTAGTTTATCCATAATGAAGCTCGTTCAAGGGCCGCAAGGTCAAATCGTTGATGGGGAAATTCGGTATGATAGCAGTGATGGAAATTGTTATAACATTGTTAAGATGCCATTAAATGAAATGCGTAAAGTACGTGGAAAAGAAATTGGTATGATATTTCAAGAGCCAATGACAAGTCTAAATCCAGTTTTTACCATAGGAATGCAGCTTGATGAAGTTTCTGTTCTTCATAATAAGGATATATCTAAGGCCGAGGTGAAAAAAAAGTCTATAGATATGCTTAAACTGGTAGGGATTGCACGACCAAAAGGCGTTTATAAAAACTTTCCGCATGAACTTTCTGGAGGCATGCGTCAGCGTGTTATGATAGCTATGGCGCTTGCATGTAATCCCCGATTAATAATCGCCGATGAACCTACAACAGCATTGGATGTTACAATACAAGCACAAATCTTAGATATACTAAGAAATTTAAAAGATAAATTTAAAAGTAGTATTATGCTTATTACTCATGATTTGGGTGTAATTGCTGAGATGGCAGATTATGTAGTTGTTATGTATGCCGGAAAAGTTGTAGAAAAAGGCACAGTAACTGAAATATTTGATAATCCATTACACCCATATACTGTGGGACTTCAAAAAAGCAAGCCTTCTTTAAATCAAGAATCTAAGAGATTGTATAGTATTCCTGGACAAGTTCCTAATCCAATAAATATGCCCAATCATTGTTATTTTAAGGATAGGTGTACAAAATGTATAGAAAAATGCAATGGAGAACAACCACCACTTTTTAAACTCAGTGATACTCATAGCGTTGCTTGTTATTTATATGAGAAAGACTTTTTAGAGGAGGCATAAAAGATGGCTGAGCCAATCTTAATAGTAAAAAATCAAAAAAAGTATTTTCCGATTAAGAAAAACTTTTTTGGAAAACCTACACATTTTTTGCGTGCTGTTGATGATGTAAGTTTTACTGTTGAAAAAGGAAAGACATTAGGTATAGTAGGTGAATCGGGCTGCGGCAAGACAACTTTAGGAAGAACAATTTTACGCCTTCATGAAATAACAAGCGGAGAAGTTATATATAAAGGGATAGATATTACTAAAATATCTAAAAAAGAACTACGTAAACTTCGCCCAAAAATTCAAATTATATTTCAGGATCCATTTTCAAGTCTTTCTCCTCGTTTAACAGTAGGTGAAATTATTGGTGAAGCAGTTCGAGAACATAATATTGTTCCAGCTTCAGAATATAAAGATTATGTGATGCAGATAATGAAAAATTGCGGTTTACAGCCGCATTATTTTGAACGCTATCCTCATGAGTTTTCAGGTGGTCAAAGGCAAAGAATATGTATAGCACGTGCTCTTGCGTTAAAACCTGATTTAGTTATTTGTGATGAGCCCGTATCTGCCTTGGATGTGTCTATTCAAGCACAAATTATTAATTTGTTAGAGGATCTTCAAAATAACTTTGGTCTTGCTTATATATTTATTTCCCATGACTTATCTGTCATTGAGCACATATCTCATGATGTGGGTGTAATGTATTTGGGAAGCATGGTTGAAATGGCACCAAAACAAGCTATATTTAAAAATCCTCTTCATCCATATACACAGGCGTTGTTTAGCGCAATACCTATTCCTGACCCTAAGGTTAGAAGAAATAGAATAATTTTGGATGGCGATATACCTTCGCCCGCAAATCCACCCAAAGGTTGTAAATTCCATACAAGATGCCAATACTGTCATGAAATATGTAAAACTAAAATTCCTGAATTAAGAGAAATTAAAAAAGGGCATAAGGTTGCTTGTCATTTTGCTGAGAATTTTATAGAAAAGAACGAATAAATACTTATTGATTTCTATCAATTTATTTGCCGCTCCGTCATAAAATATATTAGCCCAAGGGGCAAAACGGAGTGGCTTTTTTATGTATTGGAAAGATTTTATTCAACCTGAATTATTGGCGTTAATGCCGTTTTTATACGGTGTGGGTGTATTGATAAGAAATACGCCTAAAATAAAAAAATGGCTGATTCCGTATATTTTGTGGGGCATATCAATAATTGTGACACTAACTTTTTTTATTCTGCAAACAGGCAAAAATTTTAACGGCATAACTTTTGTTACTGCTTTGGGGCAGGCTACGTTACTTGCTCTTGCTACAGTAGGCGGAAATGAGTGCATAAAACAGGCGACTGTGGGCAGAAAAAAAGACAACAAAAAAGATATAATGCCGCCGATTTCTGACCGTGATAATGAGATCAAAAAACAGGATAATAATAAAACAGACAAGAAAAATACGGATGACGACAAACGGCAATAAAGAATCATAAAAGGGGTTTTTAAGCCCCTTTTAATTAGATTAGATGTTGATTAGAAGATTAAACTTTTATTAAAAATTTGTAATTATTATGATTATATTAGGTAAAGAATAGCGCATATGCTAAAATTAAAGCATGAATAATAACATATTAGAAGTTAAAAATCTTGTGAAGAATTATGGAAATGTTGTTGCTGTCAATGACATTTCTTTTTCTGTAGCACAAGGACAATTATTTGCTTTTTTGGGAAGAAACGGTGCAGGCAAATCCACTACTATTAATATTATCTGCACAACTCTATCTAAGACATCTGGTGAAATTCTGGTTGACGGGCTTAAGCTTGGCAGAGACGATGAGAAGATAAGACATAATATCGGTGTTGTATTTCAAAATGGTGTTTTGGATAATATGCTTACGGTAAAAGAAAACATCTTAACACGTGCAGCGTTTTATAATCTTAGTTCTGACACAATCACCAAGAGATTACAAAGCATTGCTAATCTTCTGAGCATGAATGATTTTCTCAACAGACCGTACGGCAAGTTGTCCGGCGGACAAAGAAGAAAAGCTGATATTGCAAGAGCAGTAATTAATCAGCCTAAGATTTTGTTCTTGGATGAGCCTACTACAGGTCTTGATCCAGCTACCCGTGTTAAGGTTTGGGAAATAATTGACCATTTGAGAAAAGATGAAGGCATGACAATCTTTTTGACGACTCATTATATGGAAGAAGCTGATCGAGCAGACAACATCAGTATAATCAATGAAGGCAAAATCGTTGTTACCGGAACGCCCAACCAGCTAAAAGAAAAATACAGCACAGACTCTTTGAGAATAATGTCCAAAAACGGCAAAGAAAAAATAGAACAAGTCTTAAACCAACTCAAATTAGAATATGAGTTTTTGGTTGACCAATATATAATTGAAATCAAAGATACCATGCAGGCTTTAGAAATCTTACCCAAAATCAAAGATTATATCAAAAATTTTGAAGTCCTTAAAGGCAATATGGATAGTGTTTTTCTCAACGTTACTGGGGAGAACTTGGAGGATAACTATAATGGGCAGTCTTAAGGCATTAATCAAAAGAAACATCAAGTGTTATTTGAGAGTAAAATCCAACATATTTTACTCATTATTATCTGTGATAATAATTGTTGGATTATATTTATTATTTATGTCCAAATCTTATACAGACAGTATGGAAAGTGTATTAAAACAGTTTGGAGCTGTTAATTATCAATGGCTGTCGGACAGTATTATGTTGTCGGGGCTTATACCTGTTTTGAGCATAACAGTATCGTTGGTTGTGATGGGAATAATAGTTGAGGACAAACAGAATAAAATTTCTATGGATTTTATGGTTGCTCCCATTAGCCGCAATATATGGATGCTCAGTTATCTCTTTGCCTCATTAATTATTTGTTCGGTGGCATCTTTGGGATTTATTATTTTTTCTGATGTATATTTGTTCATAGTATCAGGATATGCTTTGAGCTTTTTGCAATTAATCAAAGTTTTGGGAATAACGCTTTTGGGATTGCTGTTTGCCAATATATTTATGCTATTTTTAATTTCATTTGCAAAAAACACTAGTGTTGTTGGTGCTATGGGTACCATAATCGGAACATTGCAAGGTTTTATCAGCGGATGCTATATGCCGCTTGGGATGTTTCCAGAAGGATTAAGATATGTTCTATACAGCCTTCCCTTTGCTCAAATGTCTTCATTAATAAGAGGTGTCTATGTAGAGAACGCTTCTCAAGTAATGAATTTATCCAACGAAGGAATACTTGCCTATAAGGAAATATCACAATTTTACGGTATTGAACTAATATATGAAAGTTGGAGTATGCCGTCATGGCTTATGATAGTAAGTGTTGCTGCTTTTACTCTGGTTTTTGCCTCTATTGCAGCATATAGATTTATAGAAATGAAAAACAAATAAAAACTGGAAATTTGGATTTAGTACATTTTATAAGCTGTTGATGTATATAATTAGGGTATATTGGATATTTGATTATAAGGAAAAATAAAAATTACATACGAACTTAATGATTAGATACATATTTTAATGCGCTTTGGTTGACCTGTATTGTCAGTCAAATAAGGCATTGTAAATTATTCAAAAAAATTATCATATTTCTACTTGATTTTTATATGTATTATTTATATAATTAGTTGTGTATAAAAAAAATTGGTGTTATAGATGAAGAATTTGTTAAAAAGACTTAAAATTGATAATATGCATAACAACTATATAATAATGCTGACCAGCACATTTCTTAACATAATAGCATTATTGGTTTTTTATTTGACTTTAAGAGTTAAGATATCTTTCTTTGGTATATTGACAGATTTTATTTTTATCGCTTTGATTTTCTTTTTGATTAACCTAGTAAAAAATGTCAGAGTCAAAAAGATATCATATACCGTCTTTGTTGTATTGATTTTATTCGCATTAATGGCGGATTCGACTTACTTTTATCAGTACAAATCGTTTGCTTCACTTTCAAGTTTGATGTTTGTTAATAATGTTGTAGGTCAAAAATTTGGCATTAATTTTCCTTTAACCTGTTATGTTTTGTTGCCTATATTAGCTGTTAATATATTTGTTATATGGTATACAAAAATATTAAGACCCGAAAAAAAGACCAAACATGCCAAAGCCAATATCGCCTTGGCGCTTGTTGCGGTAATATTATGTGCCAGCATTAATATACCTTATAATATCTATAATATTGTTAAAGCCAAGAGCTATGAGGATTATGCTGTTGAATATGTTCACAGCAACAGCTTTTTATACAATGACTTATACAGCAGTCTTAGATTTGTAGAAGTGTTTGGATATTGTAATTTTAGAATAAGAGATGCCTCTTCTTTAAATTCTGATTTGGAGTATAAAGAAACAACCAAAATTGATGAATATTTTGATGCTTTCGGTTATGCCAAACAAGCTAATGACTGGACAAAAAAGTATGAAGGATACAATGTTATTACAATTTTGAGTGAAACCTTTGATCAAAGGTTTAGTGACCCAGAGTATATAGGCGATCAGCTTGTCAAAAATACATCATTATATCTTGATAAAGAAGCCAAGCTCAATCCAAAAGCAGTAGGAAATACAGTTGCATCATTGCTTACGCCTAATATCTATGCCATAAGACAAGATGCATTGACCTTTACTAACTATTATGTACCTACCTTTTTTGAAGGAGCTACAATCAATACTGAATTTATGGTTAATAACGGCATCTATGCATTAAATGCCAAAAATTTTTCATCCAATCTTGGTGATACTTATTATAATAATTATTTTGGAAAGTTTTCCTTAGCGGCACAGCTTGAGAAGAACGGTTATGAAACCTATTATTTTCATAATGACAGCGGCAATTTTTACAACAGAAAGACATTAACCGCTAATGAAGGATTTGATAATACTAGATTTGACGAAGATCTAATTAATGCCGGTACCAAGACAGAAAAGATATATGACACCAGACTATTAGAGTTTTTTGAGCTTGAAGATATAAAGAAATCTTTAAAAGCCCAAAAAGAATCGAATACACCCTTTTTCATGCATCTGGACACATATTCAATGCACATGGGCAATGAGGCAAAATATGATATTCATGAAATTCAAGTAAGGACTGCTTTTGAACAGGCAGGAATTAATTATGATAAACTAAATGCACAGATAAAATGCTATTATCTAAAAATGGTTGAATTTGATATGTTTTTAGGTATGCTGATTGACAAATTAGATGACTTAGGCTTTTTAGATAATACCTTGATATCCTTATATCCTGACCATTATAATTATAGCCTTAATCCTAATGCTATGGAAGCTTTTATAGGTGTTGACTCATTTGATAAAGAGGTCCATCATCAGAAGCTGCTTGTATTAGACGGTGCTACGTGGAATAATAACCAAGCTGACATTAGAAATGTTGATACCCTTAGTAGTTCTATAGATTTGACTCCCACTATTTTAAATATGGTTTTGGGGCTTGATAATGTTGAATATAACTATTACTTCGGAAGAGATATATTTGACTCCGATGATAAGCTTGTTGCTTTTAGCGATATTACAGTATTTGACGGTGAAATGTATCTGTATGCAGACGGCAGTTATATCTATACAGGTAATGACATATTGTCAGAAGACGAATTAAAAATCAAGTATGATATTTTAAGCGGAAAACAAATAGACACAATCAAAAAGTTTCAGATATCAAAAGCTGTTTTAGAAATGGATTATTATAGAAACATGGCATAAAAATATTCATTTTTTGGTTTATAGCTATAGTATAAAAAAGATTATAAGATTCCCTATCAGTCCTTGATAGGGAATCTTTGCATTTTCTGGCAATAAATTTGATAACTAATCATTATATTGTTATAGAACTTTTATAACGAAAAAGACAGGAGATAACAGACTGTCTTTTTTATCTTGTTGAAAAGTAGGCTGTTATGTTTTATAATATAATAACAAGTAATAAAAATGGTGTTAAAAATAGGAAGTGAAATTATAATGAGCAGCAAAAAGAGATTAAGCGATATTGCAAAAGAATTAAATGTAAGCGTGGTTACTGTATCTAACGCATTAAATGATCGTGCCGGTGTTTCCGATGAAATGCGTGCCAAAATAAAAGAACTTGCCAGCCGATTTCGTTATAAAAATGAAGTATTAAAAGAAAAAGCATATAAAAAAACCAATAATATTGCAGTTATTGTCAGTGAACGTCAATTTGATCCGCGTAACATGACACAATCTTTTTATTTGGGTTTTTATGAAAATTTCAGCCGATGCTTTTTGGCAAACGATTATTGCGCCATACTTGTTACTGTATCCAAAGAAGATGAAAAAGAAGGTAATATTTTAAAACTAATTCGCGAAAAAAAGTTTGAGGGCATAATTTTATTGGGTAAAATCAAAAAAGAATATATCGAAAAACTTTCAGAAACTGCTTTACCTATGGTTTTGGTAGACTTTTATTATGATGAAGTGCAGCATCGCTGCGTTCTGACAGATAATATTGAAGGTAGTTATACCGTAACAAATCTCTTAATCAAAAAAGGACATAAAGAAATTGGATTCGTGGGACGTATCGGCGAGACTTCAAGCATTAATGACCGATATATAGGCTATTATAAAGCAATGTTTGAACACAAATTACCCATAAATGATGCCTATATCATACCTGACCGCGATGAGCAGGGAATATATAATATCGGCAAATTACCCCAAAAACTTCCCACCGCATTTGTATGCAACAGTGACCGTGCGGCATATGAATTGTACCAGCAGCTTAAGCAACGCGGACTTAAGGTTGGAGAGGATATTTCTGTTGTAGGCTTTGATGATGATATTTTCGCCCGTCTATGTGAACCCCAATTAACCACTGTTGCCGTTAATATCAATAAAATAACAAAAGTTGCTGAAGAAATATTAATCAGCGAAATAGAACATCCCACTAAAACCTCAGGCAAGATTTCTGTACCGGGTACTATTATTGAGCGTCAATCAATTAAAGATATAAGTTTAATTTAAAACCCCCTCAAATATTAAGTATAATTTTTTGTGCTTCTACAGACATTAATGCAGAAGTTTTATGTTTTTTCATAAAAATTTTTATTTCCATATTGACATTTTCTTAAAAGCATGTTACTATATAACTAGATTAAAAATTTAGTTAAAAATTTAAGTATATGTTAAGCACATGATAAATGTTTGGGGAAATTATGATTGAGAAAGTAAACATTAATGCTCGTGCAACTGCTCGAGGTATTCGTAAAAATTTTTACATATTTATATCACCATGGTTGGTGGGTTTTATTTTTTTAACCTTAGGTCCGATGTTGTTTTCGTTGTATATGTCTTTTACGAAATGGGATATGATAACGGAAATAAAGTGGATAGGTTTTCAAAACTATATTAATATTTTTTCTGATAAAGATTTTTGGCAGGCACTCAAGGTCACATTTTATTGGGCTGCTTTTTTACCTGTAGGTATAATTTTATCATTAACACTGGCATCATTGCTTAATATGAATATTCGCGGAAAAACTATTTTTCGCACAATTATGTATATTCCTGTCATAGTGCCTGCAGTGGCTAATTGTCTTTTATGGTTATGGATGTTTAATTATGATTATGGTTTCCTTAACTTAATATTACGAAAAATTGGTTTATCGCCTTCACTTTGGATTATGCATCCTAAGACGGCGATTCCGTCGCTTATTCTTATGAGTTTGTGGCAGACAGGCGGCAATGTGGTTATATTTTTGGCAGCTTTGCAAGGTGTAGACAAAACATTGATGGAAGCAGCAGAAATTGACGGTGCAAATACTATACGCAGATATTTCAACATTGTTATACCAATGATAAGCCCTGCCATCTTCTTTCAACTGATTATGGGAATTATCGGTGCATTACAAGTATTTAATCAAGGCTATCTTATGACGGGCGGAGGAGGCCCTCTCAAAGCCACATTGTTCTATGTTCTTTATATCTATCAAACAGCATTTGAAAAATATCAGATGGGATATGCCTCTGCGCTTTCTTGGATTTTATTTATAATTATTGGAATTTTGACACTTTTAGTATTTTCTACAATAGGCAAAAAAGTCTATTACGAATCAAAGTGAGGGGTCTATGAAAAAGCAAGCGTCAAGAGTTATCAATAAAGCGTTAGTTTATTTTATATTAATAGTGTTATCAATAGGTTTTATTCTGCCGTTATTATGGATGGTTATGACTTCATTCAAAACCTATGAACAAAACCTAAGTTTTCCGCCTACGTTTTTTCCTAATCCAGTTTTCATAGAAAATTATAGAGTAGCATTGTTTGAATTTATCCCTTATTTCAGATATTTTTCAAATTCAGTATTGCTTGTCGTAATTGGCACAACGGCGACAGTTATTTCCTGCACTCTTGTTGCTTATGGATTTGCGCGTTTTAAAACACGTGAAAACAATATATTCTTTATGATTTTGCTTGCAACTATGATGCTTCCTTCACAGGTCACTATGGTCAGCAGCTATGTTATTTGGGCTAACTTACGTCTTACTAATACCTATGTGCCGCTTTTAATCAGCAGCTTTTTTGGAGGAAGTGCTTTTTATATTTTTCTTGCACGTCAATTTGTGTTGGGGTTACCGGTACAGATTGAAGAAGCGGCAAGAATTGACGGAGCAGGGCGTTTTGCTATCTTTTTCCGTATAGTCAT
>CALAYY010000035.1 GCA_937895465.1 uncultured Clostridia bacterium
TCTTGTATCTATTAATATAAATATATGATAAAGTTGTATTAGTGTCAATAAAAAATTAGAATGTTTTTAAGTTTTCTATATGATAAATATAATGGTATGGAGCATTAGACTTTTAAACAAAAAATTTCAATTAGACATATTCGTAATTAGATGTTGTACTGTTGTTCCTAAAATAAAAAATTCCCCTACCAGAACTGATAGGAGATTATATCAAATTAATTATGCTATTTATATCACAATATTTCAAAAGAGCCTGACAAATCATTTCTTAGTCAATTTTCATAACAGCTTAGCAAAACTAAGGAGCCTTCTAATAGCGTATAAAAAAGCAAAGCCCCTTTTTGAAAAAGAGGCCTTTAAAGTTTTTTAAGCACTTTTATTAAAATAAATGACTTTTTGCGGGCATTTGAAGGACTTCGCTTAATTCAACTAAAACGAAGTTTTATGTTGAAAAGTTGGTTGGTTTACCCTTGCGCTTTTACAACCCTTTTCAAATGTCTTTTTAATACAGCATACAATCCGACTGCAATTATAAGATTAATAGTAATTACAAGTGGCTGAAAAAATATTCTTGGAATGACTCCGTACCATAACTGAGCGATATAGTTTTGGAACAAGGTTAATGACGGACTTCCGTACATAACGGCAAGCCCAAGTGTATTGACTCCCAATGTGCAGATTATCATAGAGACATAGCCTCCTATAATCAGCCGTATTTCAGGGCGTGTCTTTTTCAGCAGCATAAAAAAAATCCCCACAATCATACCCATAAGACCGTTTCCCAAAGTCAATATAGGATTGGGTGTGCCGCCTTTTAAAATAAATCCAAACAAATCCCCTACCGCCCCTGTCATAAACCCAAAAAGCGGTCCAAAAAATGCTCCTGCAAGATAGCAAGGGATATAAAACAAGCTTACCTTACCTGACGGCAGATCTATACCAAACATCTTAGTAACTACGCTTAAGGCAATCAAAACTGCCATATAAGTTATGCGTCGGGTGGCGTCAAGACGAAAAAAATACGCAACCCCTTTTTTTGCTTTTGGCTCAACAGGTTGCGCAAGACTATTGCCAGGCGCAATTTCCTGTTGAGTAAGATTTTGTTTCTCACTCAATGTTGGGCATCTCCTTTGGCATTTATATTTTTTTATAATGCTTATATTATAAATCAAATGTCCTAATTTGGCAATGATTTGTTAAGCTATTGCCTTTGTTGTCAAAGTCTTAGCATTGGACTTTTGGCATATATCGGCATAAAATCCATAATTTTCCGCATATTAAAACTATGTTTACTATAATAATAAGAGTAGTTATTATACTCATTTTGGTTTTGTTTGTAATACGCATGATGGGCAAACGCCAGATAGGCGAGATGCAGCCCATTGAACTTGTTATTACATACATTATTGCTGAGGTTGCCTGTGTGCCTATGTCAGATCCAGGTATTCCATTGTTCTATGGTATTATTCCCATTTTGACCTTATTTTTAATTCATTTTATGATTTCTTTTCTTTCAAGAAAATCACTTAAGTTCAGAGCAATAATTGACGGTCACAGCATGATGGTAATCAACCCTGACGGAATCAACTACAATGCATTAAAACAGCTCAATATGAATCTAAATGACCTAGTTGAAGCTGCAAGAAGTGCAGGGTATTTTGATTTGTCCGAAATATATTATGCGTTATTTGAAACCAACGGCAAGCTGTGCGTAATTCCAAAAGCCGAGTTTGCACCGTTAAAGCCGTCTGACCTAAAGCTAAAACCCCAGCAGCAAACGCCGCCTGTATCATTGATAATAGACGGCAAAGCTATTAATCTAAAATATTTTAAACTCAAGAAAGAGCAGTTAGAAAAAATTATAAAACAAAAAGCCAACAAAAAAATAAAAGAAATTGCTTTTGCGTATGCTGACGGCAATGGGGATACTTATATCCAACCCAAAAAAGGCAAGTATGTTACCGCAGTCATAAAAGAATTAAAAACTTCAGCATAAGAAACATCAGAGGAAAAAATGAATCGTACATTAATTGCCATTTTAGTATTTATACTTTTGATGCTGTCATCTGTTTGGGAAATGATGTATTTGATAGATACGATAGAAACGCTTGACGGGAGCGTAAAAGAGATATATGAGTATATGGAAAAAGATAAGGAAAATATAGATACCGAACTTAATATCAAAATGATTGAACAGGCACAAAAGCAATGGGATAAGGATAAGCTTGTTTTACATATACTTTTGCCGCATAATCAGCTCAACGAATTAGACTACAAAATAACTTCACTTAATAGACACATCCAT
>CALAYY010000036.1 GCA_937895465.1 uncultured Clostridia bacterium
AGACAAAGACATTTTGCCTGCCTTAAGTGCGCCTACGCCCTCAAATACAGATGTAAGCGAAAGCTTTTTTCCTTTTGATGTATATCCTGGCAGCATTGCACCGCCGCTTATTACTATTGTGGGGATATTAACTCTTGCCGCACCCATAAGCATTCCTGGTATGATTTTATCGCAATTGGGTACCAAAACCATACCGTCAAAGGCATGGCCGAAAGCCATCGTTTCTACAGAATCAGCTATAAGCTCACGTGAAGGCAAAGAATATCTCATGCCGTTATGACCCATAGCAATGCCGTCACATACGCCTATGCTTGGAACTACAAAAGGAGTTCCGCCTGCTGAGTAAACACCTGCTTTTACCGCTTCTGCAATATTACCAAGATGTGTATGACCAGGGACAATATCACTTTGAGCACAAACTATTGCAATAAGCGGCTTTTCAAGCTCTTTGTCAGTCACACCCAAAGCCTTAAACAAGCTTCTTTGGGGAGCTTTTTCTGCTCCCAATGCTATATTTTTTCCCATTTAGAATATATCCTCCTCATTGGTATCTTTGAATTGAGTTATATTTTTTGTACCTCGCTGCAGGGCGGTAAGTCCTGTACGTGCCATTTCTATTATTCCGTATTCTCTTATTACCTGAATAAAACCGTCTATTTTATTGCTTTCGCCTGTGAGTTCTATGACCATTGATTTTGGAGCAAGGTCAATAGGCTTAGCCTTATATAGACGAACTGTTGATTCTATCTCAGCACGCATTTCAGGGGATGCTTTGATTTTTACCAGCAAAAGTTCACGGTTGACAGACTTATCAGGCTGAAGTTCAGCAACATGCTTTACATCAATCAGTTTGTCAAGCTGTTTGGTAATCTGGTCCAAAACATAATCATCGCCGTTGACTATTATGGTCATGCGTGAAAAGTTGCGGTCTTCAGTAGATGCTACAGATAAGCTTTCTATATTATAACCACGTTTAGAAAACAATCCGGCTACTCTATTTAATACTCCTGCTTTATTAGAAACTAATGCAGTTACTATATGTTGATTTTCTCCCATAGTTATTCTCCCATTTCCATAATAATATCGTTGGCACTCTTGCCCGAAGGTATCATGGGCAGTACATTTTCATCTATTCCTATCTTGCAGTTGACTATTACAGGCTTTGTGCAAGATACCGCAATATTAACCTTTTGTTCTATTTCATTGTTATCATTAATTTCAATATAATCCGCTCCAAAAGCCTTGGCAAGATATTCATAATTAGTCGGACGGTCCAAAGTGGTGTTGGAAAAACGATGTTTATAAAATAGTTTTTGCCACTGTCTTACCATGCCTAAGGTGTTATTGTTAAATACAAATATTGCAATGGGCAGATTTTGCGTAACGGCGGTAACCACTTCATTAAAGTTCATATGAAAAGAGCCGTCGCCAGTAATCAGCACTACTCTTTCCTTAGATGCAACAGCTGCACCTAAAGCGGCTCCCATTCCAAAGCCCATTGTTCCCAAACCGCCGCTTGTTACAAAGGTGCGGGGTTTTTCAAAAGAGCAGGATTGAGCTGTCCACATCTGATGCTGTCCAACATCAGTAGCTATTATCTGACCGTCAGGTGTCTGACGGCTTATACTGCGTAAAATTTCTCTTGGATTGACCTTATGTGCCGTTTCTTTTAACACCTTAGTTTTTTTAAGTTCATTGCAGCGATCAATCCAATCAGGTTTTTGGGTATTCTTAATATAAGGCATAATTGCATTAAGCACAGTCTTGACATCGCCCACTACATGAGCAGAAGTTTTGACATTTTTATTGATTTCTGCATTGTCTATATCAATATGAACGACCTTTCCTTTTACAAACTTAATACGGTCGCTTGCGACTCTGTCTGAAAACCTTGCGCCTATAGCAATCAGGGTGTCACATTCTTGTGTGGTAAAAGCGACATTTGCATGTCCGTGCATACCTATCATTCCCATAAAGAGTGGATGAGAGGCAGGGAAACCGCCCAGACCCATCATAGAGCAAGCTACAGGTGCATCAATCTTTTCTGCAAATTTTATTACTTCATTGCATGCTTCGCTTGAAATACTTCCGCCGCCTAGATAAATAAGCGGTTTTTTGGAAGAATTGATAATATCTATCGCATTTTGAGCTTTCTTTATATCGGGCTGTCGGTGAGTAACTTCTTTTATAGGCATAGGCTCCCATTCGCATTCTGCTTGTTGAATATTTTTGGGAATATCAATAAGCACAGGCCCCGGACGTCCGCTTTTGGCAATATAAAAAGCTTCAGAAATAATTTTTCCAAGTTCATTGATATCTTTAACTATATAATTATGTTTGGTTATAGGAATTGTTACACCTGCAATATCTATTTCTTGAAAGCTGTCTCTGCCAAGTAAAGATAATGCAACGTTTCCAGTTATAGCAACCATAGGGACAGAATCCATATAGGCATTGGCAATCCCTGTTACAAGATTGGTAGCCCCTGGTCCGCTTGTAGCAATAACCACGCCAACCTTACCGCTGATCCTGGCATAGGCATCAGCAGCATGAGCTGCACCTTGTTCATGACAGGTCAAGACTTGCTTAATCTTGTCTTGAACAAAATATAGTTCATCAAATATGTCTAATACCGAGCCGCCCGGATAACAAAATACGGTGTCAACTCCTTCATTTATCAGACTTTGTGTTAAAATTTTTGCGCCTTTTAATTTCATTGTTTATGCTCCATTTTATAAAAAAAGCCTCAAGAAAATACATTCTTGAGGCGACTTTGTGTCACGGTACCACTCAAATTCATTTCAAAAAGTTTTGAAATCTTTATACTCTATAACGGGAGCACCCCGTTCGCATCTACTAAAATCTTTTGTAGTCTGTGACTAGAAAAAATTCTTTCGGGCGAAAGACTTCGCGGATGAGTTCGGCTAAAACTAAGCTTACTGCCTTGCACCGATATAGCAGCTCTCTAAAAAGTCTTAAATGTTAGCTTACTTGTTCCGGTCATTGTCCAAATATAATTACTGATAATGATAACACAATTATAATATACTTGTCAACAGATAATTATATTATTTTATGATTTAATGCTTTAAAATGTTAAAACATTTTAACACATATAAAAAGTCAAATCAAATAAAAAAGGCGGTCATTGTACCGCCCCTTTTTAGAATTAATAAAACAAGTTAAATTAATTCTTTTCTGCCGATTAGCTCATCAATAGAAATATCAAAGACATCAGCCAATCTCCAAAGGGGAGACATTGTAGGTTCTATCTTGCCTTTTTCCCATTCACTTACACATTGCTGTGTAACACCCACTTGACTGGCAAGTTTCTGTTGACTGAGCTTGCGCTCTTTTCTAAGAGTTCTTAGATTTTTTGCAAACGCTTTTTCCATAAAATCACCCTTTCTCCATAAGTAAAAATTTTCGTTATTATTTTTCAAACGAATTAACGCTCAAATTATAGCACATCAAATCACAACTGTAAAGGTATTTAAAGTCAAAAACCAGTAATTGCTATCATTTGGATACAATTTTATTAATTTTTCAACTAAGTTTAACAACTTTATATATATTATAGCAAGATTTTTTGTACTCGTCAAATCATCCGTCTAGCATGTATAAATCTTTGTTGCCAGCCTGATGAGTACTCTTGAACACGTACTCCGCCCGTTCCCCAAGTATGTAAAATCTTATTATCGCCTAAATAGATAACCACGTGACCGATCTGTTCTATGCCTGTGTTGTATCTTCTTGCTGAACTCCACATAAATATCAAGTCTCCACGCTTTAGCTCAGTCTTATCAACAAGCATGCCTTCCTTGCTTTGACTTCTAGAGTCACCCTGAAGCTTTATGCCTGCGCCTTTATAAAACGCATATTGCACGAAAGACGAGCAGTCAAAGGTCTTTCCTGTAAAATATGGATTGGGATTTCCGCTGTAATACAATACTCTGGTTGCCCCAAACTCATACGGAGTTGCAAGAACATTCATACCTGTCTCAATAATGTCATCAATAATTGCGCTTACTTTTTCGGGGTCGTATGTACGTGTAAGGTCTGGATTAGCACTGATAAAAGCCTCTTGAGAATTATAAAGTATCTTATACCATTGATCAGACACTTTTTCAATTAAGGGAGCAGTCTGCCATCTTTCAAGCTGTCCAATAACTGTGCTAGAGGCGGAAGCTTCAGCTCTTATATTAACATTAGCAAGAGATTCAACTTCAAGCCCTGTTACCAAAGCAGTCTGAGCATTTTTCCATGCAATCATTTTTGTGTATAAATTATTGGCTGATACATAAGCAACATTATTATTATAAAAAACCTTATACCAATTTTCATCAGCTTTTTTTATAACAGGTAATGTTTCGTTAATACCTAACTGACCTATGACTTGCGAGTTAGCAGAAGCATGAGATCTGATATTGACTGAAGTCAAGCTCTGAACTTTATATCCTGATAATGTTATCTCTTCAACAGGATTTTTAATAGGATTTTGTTCAATGCCGTTTTCATTAGATTCATTATCTAAATCTATATCTATATTGCTTTCTGTGTTTTGGTTATCTGACTCTTGACTGTTTTCAATTTCTGGATTTAGATTGTCAATCTTATCATTGTTTTTGCAAGCATAAAAAAAACTTGCACTAAATGCTGTAAAACAGCATAAAAATACTATTATTACCTTTTTCATTTATTATATCCCTCACTTCTACAATTATAATAAATGAAAATTTATACATAAGTCAATATAAAAAATTTTCCATTAAAGGAAGAAAAAAACAATTATAAAATGTAAGCTGTTATAAAAAAATCTCTAATGAAAAAACTAATTAAGTATGATATAATAAAAAAGCAGTTAAAACAATTAAAAGTTTTAATATGTAATTAAATTTTGATAGGAGAATAACATGGCTAAAAAATTGGATTTGGTATTATTAATACTGTGTATTATCCCTTTTGGCTTTGATAAGCTTTATAAGGGAAGTGTCTCAATGTTTTTTCTAAAGCTGTTATTGCATTTTATCGGTATTGGCTTTATTTGGTGGGCTTTTGACATTGTGTGTGTTCTTATAGGACGTTACAAAGTTAATCCTTTAAAATAATCAGGTTACTAAATAATCAAAAAAGCCCTATCATACTACAATGTGATAGGGCTTTGTAATTTTTATGTAAGCTTTTATACTTTATAAACCCAGTTAAAAGCATCAGGGGCATCGCCGTGCTGAATGTCAGTAAGACTTTGGTATGCATCCATTGTTATCTTACCTGTGGTCTTGCCGTCACCCAAAGCATAATCCTTGCCCTTATAGCCTATAACACCTACTGGTGAAATTACAGCGGCGGTACCTGTTCCAAAACATTCGGTAACCTCTCCCGAAATTATACCTTGTATTATTTCTTCTATTTCAATAAGTCTTTCGCTTACCTTGTATCCTTTATGTCTTAATAGTTCGATTATAGACATTCTTGTAATACCAGGCAAAATACTGCCTTCCAAAGAGGGTGTTATAACTTCGCCGTTTTTAACAAAAAAGATATTCATGCTTCCGACTTCTTCAACATATTTTTTATGTTGAGCGTCAAGCCACAATACTTGGTCATAGCCAGCTTTTTCGGCTTTGTCACTAGCTTTTAGGCTTGCGGCATAGTTTCCAATAAATTTGTAATGACCTGTTCCGCCTTTTGATGCTCTTACATAAAAATCCTCAACAAAAAGTCTTACAGGTGCTAACCCATTTGCGTAATATGCGCCCACAGGCGACATTATGATAAAGAATGTGTAATTGGTAGCAGTGTGAACACCTAACGCAGCGTCGCAGTCAAATATTGCAGGACGGATATATAAGTATTCGCCTTCGCCTGTGGGTATCCAATCTTGGTCAAGCCTTACAAGCTCAACAAGACCATCAAGCATTTTTTTCTCGTCGATAGGCGGAATCATCATGCGGCCGTTAGAAGAATTCATTCTCTTAAAGTTTTCAAGCGGTCGAAACATCATGATTTCTCCGGCTTTGTTTTTGTATGCCTTCATTCCTTCAAAAACGCCCTGACCGTAATGGAATATGGATGATGATGGGTCTAAGACAAAGGGTTGATAAGGCTGTATTCGCTCGTTATGCCAACCCTCATTTTTTGAGTATTCTGCCACAAACATATGGTCAGTAAACACTGTTCCAAATTTGATTTTACCGATCGGTTTTTGCTTTGGACTTTGTGTTTTGATGATTTTCATTTACCTATATACCTTCTTTTATAATAATATCCGTTATATCACGGTTAAGGGCATTCTTTAGATCGCTTTCCAGCTTTTTATAGTCGTACTTATTGATTCTTAAAATTACCTTAACCTCTTCTCCCCATTGCCTGTCTATTATCTCAATTTCTGGACTGTTAAGAAGATGCTCAATTCGTTTCATATCAGAGTAGCTTATCTTAATACCAAAATCAATCTTTGGGCGAATGGTAATTATGTCTGCTTTATCCAACACTTCACATGCAGCTTTTGAATAAGCCCTTACAAGTCCACCTGCACCTAGTTTGATTCCGCCAAAATATCGTATGACTGCAACCAAAACGCACTTGAGATCTTTTTGTTTTATTACTTCTAAGATTGGTTTACCTGCTGTGCCTTGGGGTTCGCCGTCATCCGAAAATCGCATATTATTGCCCAAAGTGTCCCAAATACTGCCATAACAAACATGTGTGCTGTCCCAATAAGTTTTCTTGAGTCCAGCCAAAATCTCTGATGCTTGTTCCCAACTAATTATAGGATATGCTATTGAAATAAATCTGGACTTGTTAATAACCGTTTGGGCTTCAATGCTGTTTTGTATGGTCAGATAGTCAACCATTAAGGATAACCTTGACATGCACCTTTTTGCCCTTATGCAATAAAAACTCATTGGAAGTTGTATATTGCGATAAGGTATCATTAATAGAACTTACCTTAGCTTCATCAATGCTGACTCCGCCGCCTTCAATAAGCCGTCTTGCTTCACTTTTTGAAGAGGCAACTTGAGTTTCTACCATTACATCTATTATAGAAGTGTTGCCGTCTGCCGTTATATGCTTAGTCGGCATCTTTCCGTCTGCTCCAGAAAATGCCGCTTGCGACATCTCTTGAGCCAAATCCGCTTCCTTTTTGCCATGGACAAGCAAGGTCACTTCATAAGCAAGGCGTTCTTTTGCCTTGTTAATGCGTTCGTCCTGATGTTTAGTAAGTTCGTTTATTTCTTCCATTTCCATAAAAGTCAAAAGGCATAAGCACTCTTTGACCTTTTGGTCTTCTACATTTCTAAAGTATTGATAAAATTCATAGGGCGTGGTCTTATTTTTATCCAGCCACAAAGCACCCTTGGCAGTCTTGCCCATTTTTTTGCCTTCTGAAGTTTCAAGCAAAGTAAAGGTCATACAAAAAGCATCTCTTTGCTCTTTTCTTCTTATAAGGTCAACACCTGCCAGCATATTGGACCATTGGTCATTGCCGCCTAACTGTAAGGCGCAGTTGTATTTTTGATTAAGCACCAAAAAGTCATAAGCCTGCATAGGCATATAGTTAAATTCCAAAAAAGTAAGACCAGTTTCCATACGGATTTTGAAACAATCAGCAGTCAGCATTTTGTTGACCGAAAAATGTGAGCCTATATCTCTTATAAAGTCCACATAATTGAGTTTTAAAAGCCAGTCTGCGTTATTGGCTAACATTGCCGCATTCTCGCCTTCAAAATCTATAAAGCGTTTCATCTGTGTTTTGAAAGCATTGGCATTATGCTGTATAGTTTCAACAGTCATCATTGACCGCAAATCTGATCGTCCTGAAGGATCACCTATCATGGCAGTGCCGCCGCCGATTAATGCTATGGGCTTGTGTCCTGCTCTTTGCATGTGTGCCATAGCCATAATGGGAATATAATGTCCTATATGCAGGCTGTCTGCCGTAGGGTCAAAACCCACATAAAATACGGTAGGCTCGCTGCCTAATTTTTTGTATAATTCTTCTTCAAAAACTGTCTGTTTTATAAAACCCCTTTCTCTCAGGGTATCCATTACATTTTTTTTATTCATTATATAACTGCCTTTAGATTATTTTTTTATTTTATTGATTTCGTTTTGATACAGCTCTCCCAAAGCTCTTATGCCTTGGTCAATTTTTTCTTTGGTTGCATTGGAAAAATTCAATCTCAATGTATTATGAGAACTGTCGTCAGGATAGAAGACATTGCCGTAAACATAAGCAACTTTTTTTTCTATAGCTTTTGGGAACAGCTTTTGAGTGTCCACAGGAGCATCAAACTCACCCCAAACAAACATACCGCCTTCAACATGTGTAAAATCAAATTCTTTGGGCATATATTTTGTCATTGCTTGTTCCATATATTCTTTTTTGGCTTTGTATATGGGGCGCACCTTTTGAATTTGGTTTTTTATAAGGTTTCTACTCAAAAATTCTTTTACTATAGCTTGGCTTAAATGTGAAGTATGAACGTCAGCACTTTGCTTGCATATTTCCATTTTTCGGATTATCTCAGCATTCGCACATACAAGCCCTATTCTAAGACCGGGGGAGATGATCTTTGAAAAGCTGGTTATAAATATGATATTATCTCCACCCACGCTTTTTATACTGGGGACTTCTTCGCCTTCAAATCTTAGTTTGCTGTAAGGGTCGTCTTCTAATACTATTACATTATATTTTTTGGTTATCTCTGCAATTTTTTTCCGTTTGCCAAGCGGATAGGTTTTTCCTGTAGGGTTAGAAAAGGTGGGGACAAGATAAATAAGCTTGGGAGAATATTTGATTATTTTTTCTTCCAAGTCATCAGTATCCAGTCCATCACTTATAGAATTGACACCTATTATATTAATTTCATAAGCCGCCGCAATCTGCAAAAACGCAAGATATGTAGGGGCTTCTACCAAAATCGTATCGCCTTTATTCAAAAACACCCTGCAAGCAAGGTCCAAAGCCTGCTGTCCGCCGCTTACTATAAGTATTTCTTCAGGGTGTGCATTATTAATAGAAAAGCTTTTGACATAGTCAGTACATAGCTCTCTTAGAGTAAACATACCTTGAGTTATGCCGTACTGCAAAACATTGCTTGCCTTAGTACCTGACAAAACCTCTTGGGTAATCTCTTCTATTTCTTTTACAGGCAGACATTCGGTTGCAGGCAATCCTCCCGCAAAAGATATAATCTCAGGATTAGCAGTAAGCTTGAGTATCTCTCTTGTAGCCGTTCCGCTCATACTATTTAATCGATCGCTAAATTTAAAACTCATAAAAATACAACCTTATTTTAGGTAATTATATTATATAATAGCACCTTTTAAATGTGATTGCAAATTATAAAAACCGCATTAGAAGGGTAAAGAGAAAGTGTAAAAAAACCAAAAAACCATTTTTATATTA
>CALAYY010000037.1 GCA_937895465.1 uncultured Clostridia bacterium
CATGGCAGGACGAAGGACTTACTGAATATACAACCACACTGTTTTATGAAAAAAACCCCTCATATGGTCAAACACATGCAGACCGAATAATGCAGACAATGCAGGCATATCTTGTGTTTATTGAGCTTTTTAAAAGTGTTCACGGCGAGATTGACACTAGCATGAACCGTCCGTCCTATGCATACAAAAATGACTATGAATACGAATATATGACCTATGTAAAAGGCGAATTGATGTTTGCCAACATAAGAAATATTATAGGAGATAATGATTTTTTTGGGTCGCTCAAAAAGTATTACAACCGATCAAAATATAAAGTCACTGTTCCAAAAGACCTTATAGGCGCATTTGAAGACACCAGCAAAAAAGATCTGGAAGGCATATTTGATGCTTGGCTGCAGGGTAAGGTTGTTTTGGGAGACTGGTAAAAGAGTATTGCTTAAGAGTTTTGTGTCAATAATTATATATATTAATCAGACAGCGTTATATAAAATCTGATTGTTCGACAAACTTTGCTAAAGCCAAGTTACTTATTATAAGATATAATTACAAAACGGACGCTTTTTTAGGCTATTGATTTTGATATGACAAAACTTGAAACCATAGATAAAACCAATATAGAATACTTTCTCAACCGTGCTGTGATATCGGATAACGGCAAAGAATTTTTTCTTGCTAATAAAGATATCATTATTGATTACAATCCAATAGAACAATTTGTTTATTCAATCAATCAAAATATCGGGCATAGCTTGCGGATAATGTTTTTGTGTTCGCAAGCTTTATTTGATTTTACTCAAAGCCTCAAAAGCATCTTTGGCAAAAAAGGTTATTTCACAGACGATTATGTTATGAATGAAGGTTTTGCCTCTGTCAAAGAGGCGGAGCATATTGCATCGGGTCTAAAAGAAGACACAAGGTTGATTATATCCATAGGCGGTTATGAAATAATTGAAACAGCCAAATTAGTCAGTTCGGCTGTTAAACTGCCTTTAGCGTTATATATCCCCACGCCCGAATGTGATACTGCGCTTTCGCCGTATGCATGTGTATATCATCAAAAAGCAAGAGATGTTTTTGTCACTAAAACGCCTTGTATAGTATGTGTAGATATGTCAGCAATCGCCTGCTCTTCACAAAGCAGTCTTGGCGGCGGTATAGGTGTTTTGGCATCGAGGCTTGTTGCATTATGGGATTGGAATTTTGCGCATATCTTTAATAATGAAAATGGCGATTATGAGCTTATGCAAGCGGCATTTTCTGTTTTGAACAGCTTTTCACATAATGCAGACGGAATATTAAGAAAAGATATGAAGGCGCTTTTAGAAATGGTACAGGCACAGCTCAAACTATCGGCTATAACACAATTATCAAAAAGCCCAAGAATGTCAGGCGGCGGAGAAGAAAGCGCATTCAATGTTTTGGAAATGTTTTTTATTAAAGAAAACAAAAGCTTAAGAGCTAGAGGCGAGAACTTGTTTTTATGTGCTAAGATTATATTAAGAGCATATAAGGCTTGGCTTTCGTCTTTAAAGGTCAATCAATTTTTATGCCCTCCTGATAACACTCTAAGACTAGAAAAGCTCACAGATTATATGGGGCTTAGCGAGCTTACAGCATTAAAAAAGATATACATGATAGATAACTTTGAGCAATGGGAAATAATGCAGTACAAATGGGATGAGTACAGGCAAGACTTAAGACAAAAGCTTGAGCAATATTGCATGTGTTTTGAAAACCTCGAAAGAGTTTTTAAAAGGATTTATAGCGATGCAGCATTTTGGATAACCAAATATTTGACAGAATCGGACATTATGCTTATGCTTGGATTAGCACCAGATACAAGCCCAAAATTTACTATGCTGTCATTTGTCAAGATGACAGGAGCGCTTGACAGGTACTTAGAAGGAGTATAATTTTTATGAATTACCAAAGATTACATAATACTGAGATTTTTTTACTTGATATGGACGGCACTATTTATCTTGACAATGTTGTTATCCCTGGTGCGGTTGAAGCAGTAAAGCATATAAAAGATATAGGAAAAAAAGTCTGTTTTCTTACCAATAACAGTTCAAAAAGCCGTGACGAATATTATCAAAAGCTTACACGGTTAGGCTTTGAAGTTAATTTAGACGAAATAATAACTAGCGGCATTGTCACCGCTAACTATATGTCTAAAAATTATCCTGATAAATCTGTTTATCTTTTTGGAACGCCTGCTTTAAAAGCCGAATTTGAGAATATGCGGATAAAACTTACCGAAAACAATCCTGATATTGTTATTATGGGTTTTCATACACAATTTACCTATCAAGAGCTTGATACCTTGTGTGCATTTATAAGAAAAGGCGTTACATTCTTTGCCACGCATCCTGACAAGAACTGTCCTACAAGGGATGGGTTTATGCCTGATGTTGGATCCTTTCTCAGTTTGGTTTTTACAAGCACTCAAAGAAAGCCTTCACGCATTTTTGGCAAGCCGTATAAATATATGGTGCAATATCTAAAGAATAAATTTGATATAAGCCCTCAAAATATGGCTATGATAGGGGACAGGCTTAGTACTGATATCAAATTTGGCAAAAAATTTGGGCTTTTGAGCCTTTTGGTTCTGAGCGGAGAAACTGACCAAAAAATGCTGGATAACTCTAAGGTTTTTCCTGATATGACTTTTCCGTCAATAAAGCAAATAGCCAAAAAATTGATATAATATTGTAAATTATTCAAAATCAACTTAATGTTTGTATGATTGACTTTTTTGTGTTATTTAACCTATAATATATAAGCAAAAAATAAATGCACCCGTAGTTCAGCTGGATAGAATGCTTGTTTCCGATGCAAGAGGTCAGGGGTTCGAATCCCTTCGGGTGCGCCAAAAGGGATAGGCTTTAGCTTATCCCTTTTATGTTGTATTGGGGGATTCGAACGTGAGGGATAAGCAACAGTCCAGTGGACTGTTGCCCCGAACCGGCGTGAGAGCATTGCGTAGCAATGCGGCGCGAATCCCTTCGGGTGCGCTCATTTTGGATAGGTATGAGCCTATCTTTTTTTATATTATTTTATTTTTAATTTTTTGCCATAAGTAAAACTAATACATCAATGAAATTATTTATATATTTATTAACATAATTTGTTTGATATTTTTCATAAGTATATGATAGCATATTGTTAATGAATATGATTATTAATAAATAATCATATTATATGTTTTTATTCATAAATCTTACAATTAAACGCTTGTTTACGGCTGACCTTGTGAAAAAATTTGCTTGACAACACAACTTTGGACAAGTTAAACTATACACGCTTTATTAAATTACCAATATTTGTAAATAAATTTTATTATATATATACAAGGAGTTAGAATTTTATGAGAATGGGCAAAAAAATGAGAATAATTTCAATTCTCATGTCAATCACAGTAATAGCTGCAACTTTGGGATTTGCAACTTTTGCGTTAACACAAAACAGTACAAGCGTTAATTATGACGGATCACTTACTATCGGCGGTAATGCCGATATTGATGTAAGCATTGCTTTTTTTGAAATAGGCAATGAAACAGCTCAGTTTTCAATTACGGCTGATGAGAACGGCATTGTTGAAAAGAAGGGTGATACTGTTGTAAAAACTATAACCGATGTAAAAGATGTTACCGAATACGGTATCAGCACAAAACCTGTTTTAGACCCTAAAAATAGCTACAAGTTTGTTGTAACAATCAATAACCCCAGTCCTGATACGGAAGGCGAAGCTTATGTTAATGCTGTTGTTTCTGTTTTGAATTTTTCAGCCAATGCTGCTTTTTCTGATTATTATACAATCATTAATCCAGAATTGGGTGAGGGGCTTATAGAAGACGGTGCAAGTGTTTCATACACAGTATTCCTTAATGCTAATTCGTACAACTCTGAACTTGATTACAATAATATAGAATTTACATATAATCTTAACGTTATAGCTTATAAGGCATAATCAAACACTTTTTATTAATCAATTAAAGAAAATTAAGAAACAGCCGAATATATTTATTCGGCTGTACTGGTAAATGCTAATGATAAAGAAAAGGCACATAAGTAAGACAAGCCTTATCTTTAGGCTTTTCATGTTGACCGGATGCTTGATAGTGGTTTGTTTAATAGGATTTTCAACATTTGCCCTTGTTACCAAAGGGAACTTTGACACATTCTTTGGCGGAAAAGGAGTTATTACATCCAAGCCTATACCGCCTTCAGGCAGAGACACTATAATTATAACAAAAGAAAATAAGGATGATGTTGTAATTGAGTCAGGATATAATTATATCTTTAAAGGCTCTAGTTCTTGGGGAACAATTTCCAAGCCTATTGATTTGAGTAAATTAAACATTATTATAGGACTAGAGGATGAGCCTTTTGATGCATACATTGAAGGAAATAATAATTATTTTAAGGTTGATAAGAAACAAGGCAAAGAATTACAAGGTGCTTTTGGTGTGCTTTCGGGCGCAATAGTCAATTTTAATCTTGTTGGAACATTATCTAATTCCCCCACATCATTAACTCTTGCATCAATATTAGAAGTTGATGGCGTTTTGTATAACTGCAATAATTATATCAATATTTCATCATATAATAACGACGGCTATTCGGCAGGGCTTGTAGGCGAAGCAAAGGGCAAAATAATCAAATGTAATAATTACGGCACAATAACAGCCAATGGCTATGCCTCGGGTATTGCTTATAAAGTTACAGGAAGTATAACTGACAGCTATAATTATGGTATTATAGAATCAAAATCCTCAAAAGCGGCAGGGATTGCGGCAATAGTTAACGGTACGGTAAAAAATTCTCAAAATCTTGCTAATGTCAGCGGTAATTTGGGTGCGGCGGGAATAGCTATAGAAGTCAATGGCGGCAGTCTTATTAACTGTGTTAACGGTACATTTGACCGCAAGATTAGTATATATTCCTCATCTGCTTATTCTGTGGGAATTGTATATAACTTGAAAAGTATTGAGGCAAGTACCGGCAAGATATCCAAATGCATTAATTATTCGGATATCAACGGCAATAGCGGAGCGGTAGGAATAGGCTATTATGTTCAAGGCGATATTGAAGAAAGTAAAAACTATGGGCAAATATCCAGTTACAGCGCAGCAGCAGGTATAGCTCAATATTTGGAAGGCAATATCGCAAAATCCAAAAATTATGGCACTGTAATAGGTAATAACGATTATTCAATTGGACTTGTTTTAACAATATTGGGTAATATAATTGATTGCCAAAACAGCGGATATATAAAGACTTCAGGCGGCAGTGCAAGCGGAATTGTTTTTGATATTGAAGGCAATATATCAAGAGTAAAAAACACAGGGATAGTACAAAAGATTGGCTGGGGCAATGATTCGTATGTCACAGGCATAGCCTCAAAAGCTAAAGGCAAAATTTCTGATACGATTAATAACGGCGATGTTATAGCCGACAATATTGCAAAATTTTTGGGCGGTATTGCAGGAGAGATGACTGGTCAAATTTTAAATTCGGAAAGCAACGGTAAAATAATTCAAAATAATGCTTATCAGCATGTTACAGCAGGCGGAATTACAGCAGTTTTAGATAATAATTCAAGTTACGGCGTACCTTTGATTAAGGACTGTATTGTTACTGGCGGACTTCAATTAAAGTCAAACTCTTCAGATAAGGGTATTATAGCTTATAGCTATCCAAAAAAGAGTATAGTTAATTGTGTAGGAATGGGTGTTTTATATAATTTATAGCAAGAGGTTTTTATCCATTCAAGTATAAAGTGTTTCAAATAGATTAAAAACCGCACCGTAAAATTAGTGCGGTTGTTATATTTTTGAGGATATGTTTATCTAATTAATTATTGCGACAGTTCATGCCTCTTCTTGCGCAGTTAATATCATCTACTCTGTCTCTGTCTCCTCTAAAACCTCTTACTCTTCCTCTATCCCTATCCCTATCGTCATCTCTACGGCCAAAAGAACAATTTCCCAAGGTAAAGAGGATAAGCATAATCAAAATAAGGTCATTGATATTACAAAATCTATCCTCATCATCTCTGTCATCATCCCTGTCATCATCATCTCTGTCACAGCAGGCATTTTGATTAGCTAAAAACAATATCATCAATAATAAGATAAAGATATCTTGAGAATCGGCCATATAAAAAACCTCTTTTTACATAAAATTATGATTTTTTGTGTTTTATGTTTAAAAGCGACAAAAAAAGTATCTTGCTGGCTATTGGATACATAATTTTTGCGTTATATAATATGTATATAAACGCATATGAAAAATATGCATATAATTTTGTTAAAAGGGTTAATTATGCTTATTGACAAACGCTTGCAAAGCCACATAATTGATTTTATGCCGCCTGAGAATATACTTGAAGGGTTGGTGGATTTTTTTAGTGTCTTTTCGGACATAACCAGAGTCAAGATGATCTCTGCTCTTGCAATTGCAGAAATGTGCGTAGGGGATATTGCCGCCTTACTCAAAATCAATCAGACTACAGTATCTCATCAATTAAGAAACTTAAGAACAAGCGGTATAGTACGAAGCCGCAGACAGGGCAAGATAGTGTTTTACAGTCTGGCAAGCGACTGTGTTAATGAGGTTATGCTAAACGGTGTAGAGCATTTGGGTTATTAAATATCCGTAGAGCTTTATGATTTTTTTCACAAATTTGGCGATTGCCAAGTCAATATTTATCCTGTATAATTATTTATTATGGAGAATCTAGAACAAAAGTTAAAACTTCTGCCTGACCAACCGGGTGTTTATATAATGCGGGATGAGAGCGGGCGGATAATATATATAGGAAAAGCCAAAGTCCTAAAAAACAGGGTCAGACAATATTTTTATCATAGCGGCAATCAGACAGATAAGGTTATGGCAATGGTTTCTAAGATTGCCGATTTTTCTTATATAATTGCTTCAAGTGAATTGGATGCCTTAGCTTTAGAGTCCAATCTAATAAAAAAACATAAGCCGCAGTATAATATACTTTTAAAAGACGATAAATCAAGACCGTACATCCGCATTGACACACGCTTAGAATATCCCACAGTTGAAATAACCAGAAAGCTAAGAGCGGACGGTGCAAAATATTTTGGCCCGTTTTTTGGAGTTGCGGTCAATGAAATGGTTGAACTCATAAGAGGCGCATATTTGGTGCGAAACTGTAACTTTAAAAAGTTTAATAACGGACACAGAGAATGCCTTAATTATCATTTGGGGCTTTGCAGTGCACCTTGTACTAGACGGATAAGCTCAGAACTATATAGAAAGCAAATAGATAAGGTCATAGCTTTTTTGTCAGGCAAAGATGACAGAATTGAAGAAATACTAAAAGTGAGAATGGCGCAGGCGGCGGAAGAAGAAAAGTTTGAAGCGGCGATATCATACCGCAACAAGATAGAAATGCTAAACAAGATGAAACAGCGCATTATTACATCTTTGCCAAAAACGACTAATTTGGATATATTTTCTTTTTCTTCCAATCCTTCATTGTCGGTAATAAGCGCACTTATTGTAAGGGCGGGCAAGATGTCGGGAGCAGAAAACTTTGCCGTAATAGATGTGACTATGAATCCGTCCGAAATGCTGTCATCATTTTTATTGCAATATTATGACGGCACAAGAAACCCCGCCGAAGAAATAATAGTGCCCATAACGCCTGATAACGAGCAAGGGCTGAAAGAATGGATATATTCAAAATATAAAAAGAATGTAGGTTTTTTGGTACCCAAACAAGGCGTAAGAAAACAAATGCTGGATAACGCCCTTATCAATGCAACTGATTATCTTGAAAAGCACGCCGGACGGGAAAAGATAAAGCAGGATATGACAGCAGGTGCTGTTGACGGCTTGCAGCAAAAACTTAAGCTTAATAAAAGACCGCACATTATGGAGTGTTATGATATAAGCAATATAAGCGGAACGGACAAGGTTGCTTCTATGGTGGTTTTTGTAGAAGGCGAAGCTGATAAGTCCAGATATAGACGCTTTAGAATTAAGACAGTAGAAGGTGCAGACGACTTTAAGTCAATGAATGAGGTCATATCAAGACGGCTCCAAAGGCTGAAAGATAATGATGAAAAATTTGGGGAAATGCCTGACCTTATTGTTATAGACGGCGGTAAGGGACAGCTGTCTAGCGCATACCAAGCAATGAACCAATTAGGGCTTAATATTGATATGATATCAATCGCCGAGCAAGAAGAAGAAATATTTTTGATAGGGCAAAGCAGTCCTGTGATTTTAGATAAAACAAGCTGGGAGCTCAAGCTTGTACAGCGGATAAGAGATGAAGCGCATAGGTTTGCCATAACATACCACAAGAGTTTGAGAGAAAAGCATATAGTTTCGGAGCTGTTGAATATTGAGGGTGTGGGCAAAAAGCGAGCTGAAGCATTATATAAGCATTTTTTGACGATAGAGGATATTAAACGTGCTGATGTTGACAAGCTAAGCGAAATAAAAGGAATATCACGCACAGCCGCACAAAAAATCTACGATTATTTTCATGGATAATCTCAAGTCTATATGATATAATTAACAATGATATGTTAAATTTAAAATACCCTGTTGCAGTGTCGGACTTTGACGGAACACTGCTAAGAAGCGACAACAAGATAAGCAGACATACCAAAGATGTCATTCAACAATTCATCCAAGCAGGCGGTACTTTTTTTATTGCCACAGGAAGAATGCATTGTGCAATAATCAACCATATGGAAGAAGCAGGCTTAGGCGGATTGGATGTGCCTGTAATAAGCTATCAAGGCGCATTAGTTAAGAGTGCAATAAGTAATAAAGTGCTGTATGACAGTCCGCTGGACTTAGAAATTGTTACCGATATAATTAAAGAAGCAAGGGCAAGAGATATTTATATTCATGCCTATATAGACGATATCCTTTATGTCGAAAAAGAAATGTCCTGGACTACAGGCTATACCAACTTTTTGGGGATTGGTTTTACTGAAGTAGGAGATTTATTAAAGTTTGTAACTGAAAAACTGAGTGACAAGCAAAAAAAACATTCTTGCAATAAGCTACTTATGATGCTGGATGCCAATATTATTGAAAAAGAACTCAAACATTTTTTAAATAAATTTGGCGGCGGAATGGATTATGAAAATAGTGATAATGCCGTCAAAACAAAGCCAAGGGCTATTTTTAACACCTCAAGCGAACATCTTTTGGAATGTGTTTCGGTTGATGCAGGCAAGGATAAAGCAATAGAGTATATTGTAAAAGACATGGGCTATTCCTTAGATGACGTAATGACTATTGGCGACAGCCTCAACGATTATAGTATGATTTTGAGGGCTGGAATGGGCGTAGCCGTTCAAAATGCTGATGAACGAGTAAAGAGTGTCGCAAAATATATCGCCCCCTCAAATGATGATGACGGCGTTGCCCATGCAATAGAAAAGCTGATATTGTTGAGGTAGATTATGAGATCAGAGAGAATAATTGAAAGAATCAAGCTGACTGACTTTGCCCAGATATTAAATTTGGAAATAATATATCAGGGCAAAGAGTATATAACTTTGAGTACAATCAACATCAATCGCCCAGGAATTCAGCTAACAGGATTTTATACTCATTTTGGTGCAGACCGTGTTCAGATAATGGGCGAAATGGAGTTTGCATATTTAAAAAACCTGACGCAAGAACAGCGTTATGAAAGTTTAGATAAATACTTTTCTTATCCGTTGCCCTGTCTTATAATAAGCACTGATTTAGAGCCGTTTGAAGAAATGATAGAGCTTGCCAAAAAGCATCAGATTCCGCTTCTTCGCTCGCCTCAGCGTACGACTTTTATATTTAACGATTTGGTTGCATATCTTAACGAACTATTGGCGCCTACACTCACAATGCACGGTGTTTTGATGGATATGTACGGTGTGGGTGTTTTGATTACTGGTAACAGTGGCATAGGAAAATCAGAAAATGCGCTTGAACTTGTTCAGCGCGGACATAGACTTGTAGCCGATGATGCAGTAATAATTAAACGCGTTAATGACAGATTGATAGGTACATCTCCTGATAATATCAGATATTTTATGGAAGTAAGAGGTATAGGAATAATAGACGTACGAAATATGTATGGTGTAGGTGCGGTCAAACTGTCTAAGGTGCTTGATATGGTTATTCATCTGGAAAAATGGGATGACACCAAAGAATATGACAGATTAGGCTCATCTGAAACGATTGATATACTTGAACACAAGCTGCCCAAGATTGTAGTGCCTGTAAGACCCGGCCGAAATCTTGCTATTATATTAGAGGTAGCCGCACGTGAACTTCGTTTAAAATCTATGGGCTTTTCTGCTTTGGAAGAACTTAATAGACGCCTTAGACACGGCGATAATTAACTTCCTGTCAAAATAATACAAAAAAATTCTTTTATAATCATTTTTATAGTTTATGGCTAATATATTATAGACGTAACCCAAAGGTTGAAAGCCATCGTCGCTCGGCAATGTGCAAGCTTCGCTTGTCCGCTGCTCTCGACTCCTCGGCTTATAATCCTTTATCATTTGGAGGCTTTTATGTCTAATAATATTGCTGAAGAAATTACTCAAGGCGACAACACTCCCAAAGTGAAATTTGCAGCAGCATTAAAAAACTTCTTATATGCTATAACATTTTCAGCTAATGTTTTGGTTATGGTTTTGAGACTGATATTCTACTTTGCAATTTTGACCGGAGTTGTTTTAACG
>CALAYY010000038.1 GCA_937895465.1 uncultured Clostridia bacterium
ATATTTTTCCCTCCTATAAGTGTTATAGTAATGTCTTTTAAAAATGCAACTTCTTGTTTATGCCCCTCTTCTTTTAACAATAATTGCTCTGTAAGCTGCTCAATTTTCAAAGTCATACCGCTCTTTATTATCCCCTGTATTTTATCACAGTGTTTTTTAAAACGCTTTAATCTCCAACTTGATATTTTTTTAACTGCCATTATTTATCATTTTATGTTACAATAGACCTTAAATTCTCTATTTTTATTACAAAAAAATCAAAATATTTCAAAGTGGAACGGCTTTAAACTTGATACTTTGTGAAGAGGGCAACTCCGCAACTATCAAAAACCATAAGAAACCATCAAAAACGCACTTAGAACGCCATATATTGACCCAACTTGATAAGTGCCTATACCTATTTTTCTGAAAAACATCCGTTTTTCTGTTTTTTCAAATAAAAGTGCGGTATGACACCACAATTTTTTGTTTTCCTACTGACTTTAAACCTTTTCGCCGACTACTTGCCGTCCGCGTGCCTATACCCTTTATCTTGATAGCCCTTTTTTACTTGCGCGACTGCCCACCCGCTGTAGCTCTTAAAACTTGTAGAGATTTAGACCCCCTATCCCCCCGACGGAAGCTCCGGCAACAAGGCGGTTGCAAAGTTAACGGATTTGCCACGGGATAACCCATGTGTTCCAAAGATTTCCCGCACACACCCAACGCTTTATAGACCACCTTATATATCTTAAAGGGGGTTGTTCTCTAATAAAGTATGTAGGTATTTCTTTGGAACATATATATACTGTCTTATAAAAAGTATATATAATATATAGAAACAAGCCCTTTTCCTCTGCTTTTCATGGCATGATCAGCGTTTTTTGCTGTTCCAAAGATTTTCCAAAAATGTTTCTGAAGCCGCCTTGTTTGGAACGGTTTTTCTCTAAAACGGCGATTCCTCCGCCTCAGCTATGGTGCATTGAACCAATCGCTCCTCCCTTTCGCCCATCGGTATGCCGTAGACACGCGGATTCTCGCCGTTAATGCGCCGGTGGGTCTTGTAGCTGATGTATTCCTTGGAACCGCTTTTAAGCGCGACAACGGTCTTTTCCGTTAGAATTCTGCCCTTGGCTGCCATGTCCCTAAGCACCTGTTCAGGCGAAAAACCTTGCTCGATGAGCGCGTTATCCAATATAGTGGGATAGACATAGAATGTGCCGGGCGTCTTTGACCCGTCTTGACGCACCTTGCCTGCCTCATAAACGCCGTATTTATCGCCGTAACCCGTACCGTCGAACTTAGCAATGTTTTTCATAAGCCAATCGCGAATAAATTCATAGCCGCGCACCGCCGCCGTATCCAGTCTGCCGCTTTCGTTGTCCTTAAGCATCTCGGCCGCCGTCCGCACCGCCCCTTGCCACGCCGCGTCCTTATCCTCATTAAATACGATTACTGACGCTAAGTAATCGCCTAACGCCACAGCCGCAACATTGTTTAGATGCACAGCACCGCTGCCGTAATCCTTCTGGACAGCGTTTGCCATGCGCCTGTACTCCGCTTTTATGTCATAACCGCCTCTTAGCATTTCTACTAAACGCTCAATGAAAATTCGTCCTGCATGACCGTAGTTTGCATTTGCGGCCTCGTGAACAAAGCCCGCTTCGGTATACCCACTTAACGGCTTACCGCTTAGCTCCAATATACGATTTTGCGCGCCGTCTTGAAACTTTGCACCGGTGACAGGCTGTTCGCCGCCCGAGATGACAATATTTTTCCAAGTCAAAGTTTCGGCTAAATTGCCGCTGCGCTCCGCCTTTTGCTTTGACCGCTCGTCTGCGAACATATACATCACCATCGCCGGGTCAAGCCGCTTTTCGTTTAAGAGTTGCCGTTCCTCGATTACATACGGCAAATTATTAAGTGCGGCACACTTGCGCTCTAGTCCCGCCTGCGTTGTATTGAAAGTGCCTTGCAACTTATTCGGATCGCCCCATGCAGACAAGCCCGCCTTAATGCTTGCGCTCTTGCCGTAGCCTGACTCGCACCACACAAAGACCATAAATGTTCTTGCGCCAATCAGCTTCATCAGCGGCGAGGCAAAACTTGCCG
>CALAYY010000039.1 GCA_937895465.1 uncultured Clostridia bacterium
ATCATTGGAAGGTTCGTCCAACAGCAGAAGAGTAGGCTTGCTCATCAATATGCCCGCAAGCTGTAATTTGGTTTTTTCGCCGCCTGATAAAGTCGAGACTGCTTGATCCGAGTAAAAAAAGTCAGGGCTTAACCCTAATTCAAAAGCAATGTCTTTGAGTTCTTTTGGGCTAAGTTCAAAAAAATTAGGCAAATCAGAATAATACTCAAATACGGTATTGCCGCTATAATGAAACTCTTGTGCAAGATATCCGATTTTTTGACCGTCAAAATAAATGTTGCCTGAAAATTCAACATAGTCATCAATCAAACTGCGGTCATATATCAGCTTTAACAAAGTCGACTTTCCGTTTCCTTCTTCGCCGATAATTACAGCCTTGTCATTAGGATTAAGCGTAAAGCAAAAATCCTGAAGCAGCACACGGTAATCATCTTTATGTGTGATTGTAAGGTTTTTTATTAGTAACATATAAAACTCCTGAGAATAAAAAAAGTCTGTCTTTCAACCAAAAAAACAGACAACAAACCTAAATGCAATTTTAAGCTCAAAAAAAATATAAAACCGAAATAATCTGATTTTTTGGTTGAAAAGGGGTATTAATTAGTTCAACAAAATTTTTCAGATTATTTCTTCATTTCTTCACCTATATTATTATTTGATTTAATTTTATCATATCATCTTATTGTTGTCAAAAAATATTTATATTTTGGATAATATAGAGAAAACTAATTATAGTGATTTTGTTACAAATGTTTGCAAATTTGTGACAAAAAGCTATTGACTTTTTTAGCAGTTGCGTTATAATAGTGTTAGCAATCAAGGCACAAGAGTGCTAAAAACAATAATTATAAAAAACGGAGGTTATATTATGTCAGGATTCTTACCTTGGGACAAAAACCAAAAAAATATGAGAGTACGCAGTCCTTTTGATTTTTGGGCAGATGATTTCTTTCAAGACTTTATGCCCGCTTTTAAAAATAGGGACACATTCAAAATTGATGTCAAGGAAAACGAAAAAGAGTATATGGTTGAGGCAGAACTGCCCGGCATTAAGAAAGAAGATGTCAATGTTTCTTTAAATGATAATCAGCTAACCATTGCTGTAAAACAGTCTAAGGACACAGAAGAAAAAAAAGATAATTACATTCACAGGGAAAGAGGCTTTTCCACAATGCAAAGAACTATTTATTTGGACAATGCATCCAATAAGGGTGCAAGTGCAAAGTTTGAAGACGGAGTTTTGAGCCTAAAACTTCCAAAAAATGATTCGCAAAAAATCTACAAAATAGACATACAATAACATTGTCTTTTCATTAAAACTTCCTCTAATAGATGCCGTATCTGGTTTCCCCCCTGCCAGATACGGTATTTTTTTATATAATATTAATAAAATTAATTTATTAATTAATAAAATTAAAATAAAACTATTGACAAAATTAATAAAATTTAATATGATATAATTAAAATAAATCAAAAGGAGGTTATATCAAATATAATGTTAAAGGTGCCCAGTATATGCCCTGTTTGCGGAGGGGATTTGAGAGTGGAGGTTGTAAAATGCCGACACTGCAACACAACACTTCAAAACCAATTTGGATTTTCAGTATTTGAAAGACTTAATGACGAGCAGACGGAATTTGTGCTTATGTTTTTAAGATATGAAGGAAGTATAAAGGAAATGGAGAAACAGTTCAAAGTTTCTTACCCTACCATTAAGTCCAGATTGCAGGATATAAAAAAGATTTTGGATTTGAATGAAGCTAAGACTACAATTTCCAATATGGAAATTCTTGATATGGTAAGCCGAGGTGAAATTACGCCCGAACAGGCTGCTGATATGATAAAAAATAGATAAGGGGTATATAGACTTATGGATGCAGAAATTAAAAAGATTTTGAATTTGGTTGCTAACGGTGCAATAACCAAAGAACAGGGCGACATACTGCTAAGAGCCTTGGAAGAAAAAAACTCAAATGAGTTTGATGCGGAGAAAAACGGAAAAGAAGATTTTGGTGAGACTGTAATAAACTTGGGTGACAAAATCGGAAAGACAGTAACCAATGCTTTGAATAAAACAGGCAAACTTCTATCTGAACTCAACATTGACCAAAAAATCAATCAAGCTATAGATGATTCGATTCAAGAAATAAAAAAAGGCAAGAAAAAGTTTTCTTTTCATGTGTGCGAAGACGACGAAGACGACGAAGATAATGGAAATTATAACATTACATTTAACAGCGGTGTAACAGAAAAGAAAAAATTTGTTAAGCAGACTGATAACAAGGCTTATGAAGAACGTGAGATTTATATAAAGTTTGTAGACAGCAAAAGAGTTATCAAAAGAAATTATACCGTATCGCAGTTTATGGCTGCGCCTGAAAATTTAGACAAGGCGGTAAATATGGCGTTGAGTTTTGCTATACTAGATTTGATTAGCGAACGCTTCACAGGCGACTATAAATATATCAATAATGGCATTGTTCTAAAAGTGTATATATACTAAGAAAAAAGCAAGCTTCAAAACTTGCTTTTTTTAGTACATTATTTTTATCCCGAAACCAGCACATATATCCAAAAACTTTTTATCGGGCAAAGTATCTGTTATTA
>CALAYY010000040.1 GCA_937895465.1 uncultured Clostridia bacterium
CAATAAGCACTTGATTGTAACCTTCCAAAGCAGATGGGGGTGCTACTCCTATGTCTGATGACTATCATATAATGGCGACTTTGGAAGGTTACAATCAAGTGCTTATTGGTAACGGCGCTTCTTTCAAGCTTGACACTACTTACGGACTTGATGCTTGCAAGGCAATAATCAAGGAAGGCACAACGGTAACACAGCGTAATCTAAATGCAACAGAAAGACCGCAAAGCGAAAAGAATATTGACACTGGTTACACTGTTGAATTTTTTATGTCATATAAAAACTTTGGGTTTAGCAAAAGAGAAATATATAAAGTTTCCTTTGCTCAGGCTGATATATGGTCTGTAATAGATACTCAAAGATTTAATGTGGCTGGTTCTAACACCACTCCTAACGAGTTTAGAACATTATCCGCACACGGCTTCGGAACAAGTGTAGCTTTAGAACAAGGACTCAAAATTGATGCTGTTAAAGATGATTTTTATACTCCTGAAAGAGTGCAGTCAGATTCTAATCTGCATTATTTTAAAGCTATCAGAGATTATTCTCAAAATGCCAACAAAGGCAAGATGACGGCTGAAGCTTATGTGTATTTGGGTCAAAACGGACTTTATATCTATATGCATGCTCAAAGCCAGTATCTCAAATATTATTATGCAGACTTCCCGTTTTATAGTGACCATGTGGAAATCAGGTTTGATGTCAACAACTCCAAGGCTACTGAGCCTACAGCCGATAAGGACAAATGGTTTTTTATTGATATATTAGGTGCAGTTCAGACAGCTTACGGCATTGATAACGAAACACGTGCAGCAGGCACTTACGACCTAATAGCTACTACCGCTTATACTGGAGAGCTAGTTGATGCTGACGATGTACCTACAAGAAACGCTGGCTCACAAGACCCAAAGACCTTTACCTTTGAAGCGTTTTTCCCTTGGTATGCACTCAATGTCCCCGAAAAAGCGACATTTGGTTTTATATTGCAATGCGGCAACCCCAATGAAGGCTCAAGCGGTATAGGCAATGTTTTCTATCCTGATACTGACTATGCTACAACACAGCATTGGCACACTTTTTCTTATTATCAATATTATACAGAATTTACCCGTCCGTAAGAAGTGAGGTAAAAAATGAAATTAATTAAAAAAACAATTGCGTTATTTGTTGTCTTTATAAGCTTGTTTTCTATTTTGGGGCTTACTGCTTGCAATAAAAGCGATAAGTTAAGAGTATTTGTCTTTGCCCAAAGCCATGAAGCTGCAATATATTCAGAACTTATCAAAAACTTTGAGCAAGAGACTGGTATTAAAGTTGAGTTTACGGTTGAGGAAGAAAACTATTTTGACTTACTTAACTCAAGCTTGCAGACACAGACCGCAGCAGATGTCTTTTATGTAAGACCGGGCGATGTGCGAGCGCACGCCAACCAAAAAACAGTAGTCAATTTAACAGAGTCAGGGCTAATTACTGAAGACGATGTAAAAGATATATGGAAACAGGCAATAGACTTTTTTAGATATGACGGAACTAATAACAATCAAGGGGATATTTACGCACTTCCAAAAGATTATTCTCAATATGTTCTTGGCTTTAACAGTAAATTAATCTTTGATAACGAAAATGTTCTGGCTAAGTTAGAGCCGTATATCTATGACCAAGAAACACACGGCGCATGGGAAAATTGGCAAGGAAATGACCTTATCATCAAAAACAGGCAAGGCGTAGAAGTCGGCACTTATAAGGTAAAACTCCCAGGCTTACCAGGTCAAAAAGATGCAGACGGCAATGATATCGTCTTTACTTATGACGAGTTTGGAGCTTTGGCATATTTGTGTTCTAACAATACAGCAGATGCCCTAAAGCCAGTCTATGGCACGGCATTTTGGGAAGATATGTGTCTTATGGCTTATGTATGGGGCAACGGCGGAGAGTTTTTAAAGGACAACAACACTAAGGTCAATTTTGACAGTCCAGAGTTTAAGCAGGCATATTCAGCATTTTTGGAGCTCAATTCAAAATGGTATGCCCATGCCATAGGCTCAACCAAAACAGGCTATGAGCTGTTTACTGAAGGAACGCTTGTATTTTACCCTGTGGGAACATGGGATATAGGTTATTTCAACACATACACCAATACTTTGGATTATGTGCTTATGCCTTGGCCTTGCTCCAATGCTTATAAAAATTCTTCAATGGCAGACAGACAGGATAAGTGGAAAGCAAGAGTTGACTCTGTTGGCTATGGAATATATTCAGGCTCAAAGAAAAAAGACCAAGCTATTCAATTTATAAAATACCTTTCTTTGTCAGAAGAAGGTCAGCAGTTTTTGGTTCAAAGCGGAGCCCAAATTCCCAATATCGAATCAATGGCTAAGGGTGCTTATTTAAGTAACCAAATCAAAAATAAAGACGGTCAGATTTTGGAGCCTGAAAACAAGCAGTTATTATTGGATGTTGCGGCTGCAGAAGAGGGTAATGGACATGTAGGAACTACAGTTTATACATATAATGACGAATGGTTTTCAGAGTTCTTTACAGGTGCTGCAGCTAAACTTTGGGATACATCAGCAGGCTATACAGTAGAAAGCTATGTTGCTGAGTATGCTCCAAAAGCCCAAAATAAGCTTAATGAAGCAATAGAACTAGAACAAGATCAAAAGCAATAATAAAGTTTACAGACGGCGAAAGGTCTCGCCGTCTGTAAACCAAAAATATCTTAGGCAGTATAAGGGATATAGTTATGAGTGATTTTATTAACATAAAAAAAGCACTAAATATTAAGAAAAGAAAAATATCGTCTGAAAATCTTTGGGGATGGCTGCTTATAGCACTACCTGTTTTTGGAACATCGTTCTTTGTGTTTTTACCATTGCTTATGACTATTTTTGCTTCTTTTACCTCATGGTCAGCAATGGTTCCTTTATTTGATGCCAAGATAATTGGATTGAATAACTACATCAAGTTTTTTAATGACGAGCATATATGGGAAACGCTTTATAATACTGTTTTTTATATGATAGGTATTCCGATAAGCTTAATTCTGTCACTTTTGCTTGCAATATGTATGAATAGACCCATAAAGTTTTCAAGCGGATTTAGAGTAATATTTTATATTCCAGTTGTAGCAAGCATTGTTTCAATTACTTTGTTGTTTTCAAGGCTGTTTGACATCAACGGTGTAGTCAACAGAATACTGGGCGTTTTTGGCATAAGTGAAATAGAGTGGAACAACGGACCTGCCTGGCTCAAAAAAGTGACGATAATTATTATGCTTGTCTGGAAAGGCTTAGGCGGAACAATACTTTTGTTTATAGCCGGACTTCAAGGCGTCAACAAAAATTACTATGAAGCGGCAAAGTTAGACGGTGCAGGCGATGTTGCAATATTTTTTAGAATAACCTTACCGCAATTATTTCCAGTTGTTTTTTATGTTATTATTACTCAGTTTATCGGCGGAGCACAGATATTTACAGAGCCAGCTTTATTCTATCCTAATGCGGGATATGATGTAATGCCTTTGGTTTTGTATCTGTATGGACAGCAGTTTGCATACAAAGCCGGTTATTCGGCGGCTATAGGAATAATGCTTGGAATAATGGTATTTGTAGTAACGGCATTGCAGTTTTATATCAGTAAAAAAAGAAATGAAAAATAATACCCAATAAGACCAAATTGGAGAAACATTATGACAGAACAGGTAATAACACAAAATAATTACAGACCGATAAAACGCTCATCAATCAAGACCAAAAGAAGAATTGCCAACGCAATTTCTTATATAGTATTGATTTTTGGCTCATTTTTGATGATATATCCTTTTATCTGGATGCTGTCGGCATCGTTTTCTACCAAGCAATATGTCTTACAGACGGTGTTTTTACCTATAAAATGGGATTTTAGCAACTATTCAAAAATAATAACTGCTCTTGGAGCACCTTACGGTCCGGGATATTGGCGTTCGCTTATAAATACTATGCTGTACTCAACAATACCAGTAGTTATCTGTTCATTTGTGTCGGCTATGGCGGCATTTGCTTTTGCCAAAATTAGATTTAGAGGCAGAAATATAATGTTCTTGATATTGTTGGGAGCTTTGATGATACCTTTCCCTGCAATAATGATGCAGCAGACATATTTATATTCGAGGTTAGATTGGCTTACAGGTCCATGGGCAATGATAATACCCAGATTTTTTGGCAATATGATGATTATTTTCTTCATAAGGCAATATCTTCTGGGCTTACCTGATTCATTAATAGAATCAGCACGCATAGACGGAGCCAATTATTTTAAAGTGTTTATATCCATAATTATGCCTTTGGCAATACCTGCGGTAATAGCGCAAGGCTTGTTAAACTTCATGGGTACTTGGAATGATTACCTTGGGCCGCTATTGTTTACTCAGATGAGAGACTGGTATCCCTTAACGGTATCTTTGGCAAAATACAATGCAGGTATTCATGCAGAGCATCAGGTGGTTATGGCAGGCTCAATTTTGGCGCTTGTGCCAATCTTGATAGTGTTTGGAATGTTCCAAAGAATGATTATAGAATCAGTAATGCTTTCGGGTGTAAAAGAGTAGTTTTCTTATATTGGAGGATATTGATGAAAAAAACAGTATTAATAATATTGAGTTTTATATTAGTAACGGCATCTATATTACTAACTGGCTGTAATAACAGTACGGTTACAGACCTTGTTATTAAGTCTGAAAAAGCCCCTATTATATGGGAAGACGAGAGCTATACTTTAGAATTAGATTATCCCAAAGACTATGGTCTAAGGATAGTTAAGGGCGATGAAGATATTGCAGCAATGACAGCAATATCTGATAAGAAAGTTTTGATTGAACCAAAAAAGGGCGGCAATTATTATATTAAATTATATAAGGGTGAAGAGCTCAAAGAAACAATAAAAGTAACTATAAAAGGCTTTTATCCAAGCGACCCAAAATTTAATCAATTAAGCTCACGTACACCAGATTATGTTAATTGGACAGAGTTTGGCGCACATGACCCAAGCTTTATAGAGGTTGACGGCACATATTACGCTTTTTCAACAGATGTCAACGGTACTAGGGCAGGCTATCAAATAAGAGTTTCCAAAGATTTGTTGCATTGGGAATATGAGCAGACAGCAATTTCTCCTGACGATATGCAAGCTAATGACTATATTGCTGGTAATGGAGAATTTCAGGACGCGTGGGAGTGGTGCAAAACTACACCCGAAGAATCAGACAAAATAGTTACAAGCGTAAGCGGTACATTTTCTTTTTGGGCACCTGATATATTTAAGGGTACGGACGGCAAATATTGGCTTTATTATTCGCTTACAGGATATTTTGGAGGCTCAAGAAGTTGTATAGGTCTTGCCAAATCGGATAATATTTTAGGGCCTTATAAGCACGACAGCATTATAATAAAATCTCCTGCTGGCTGGGCTACCCCCAACTGTATAGATGCTCAAGTTATTTTTGAACAAAACGATAGTTCAAAACAGCTTTGGCTTACATACGGCTCATTTGGAAAGGGTATTCACATGATTAAGCTGGATGGTGCTACAGGTAGACGATTGGAAAACGCAGAATATACAGGCACATATAATCTAGAAAACGGCAAAGATGCTTACTATGGGATAAGAATAGCAGGCGAAGGCGGCGGTATGGAAGGACCTGTTATAAGTTATCAACCAGAAGTTGAGGTATATAACCAAACAACTAATCAACATGAAACCAAAAGTTATTATTATCTATTTACTTCTTATGGAGATTTGACCTCTACTTATCATATAAGAGCGGCAAGGTCAGAAAACATTACAGGTCCTTATATTGATGTTGAAGGTAATCAGATGAAGTCTGTTCCCAATAACTGGGCGCAAAGTACAGGCAATAAGATTATGGGCTCATTCCAATGGAGCGGCTATGATATAGACTTTAACGCTCCTGGACACAACGACCTTTACACACTTGATATGGGTGTCAACCTTATGGTTTATCATTGCAGAACATATTATTTTGAAACTACAGGTAAAGGTACAGGCAATAACTATCATTATTTGTATCTCAATCAATATGCCTTCAATCAAGACGGTCAGATTGTAGTCAACCCCAACCGTTATGCTTACGAGTGGTTAAGACCTATAGATAAGGATGAACTTTTGGATAAGAGTAATGGTAATTATAAATTAATCATTTTGAACTCTGCCACAACCAATCAAAAATCTGTATCAATAAAACTAAATCAAGACGGTACAATTTCAGGTGGCAAGAGCGGTACATGGGAGCACAATGGAGAAAATTATATAACTCTCATAATTGACAGCACTACATATAAGGGCGTGATTATGCCTGCATGGTTACAAGAGGAGAATGCAACAGGAATAACGATTTCTGCAGTGTCTTCGGGCGGTATGGCGTTGTATATGAATATGGAATTATAATGAACATCAAAAAAATGTTATGTCTAATGTTGTCAGTGTTTTTGGCGTTAAGCTTTACAGCTTGCCAAAAAGACCAAGACAATAATACTAATGATAATACGGAGAAAGCTATGACTTATCCTAAAAATCCGCAATTTACACCCTTTGACGAGTTAAGACGGCAAAAAAATTATACTGACCAAAAAGAGATATTTGCACATGACCCTTCTGTTTTTCAAGACACAGACGGCATGTTTTATGTATTTTCCACTCATGGCAATGACGGATTTCAGGTTCAGATAAGAGTTTCAAACGACCTTATTAATTGGCAGACTTTGCCTTGCGCAATAAGCAACAGTGAATTGACTGAAGGCAAAAACCATACAGGTCAAACTAATATAGATGTTTGGGCGCCCGATGTTATCAAAGGTACGGATGGCAAATATTGGATGTATTATTCTATGTCCACCT
>CALAYY010000041.1 GCA_937895465.1 uncultured Clostridia bacterium
TCTAATTGAGTAATCGGCGAAGTAAACCTTTTTATTATTACATAAAAAATAACACTGGCAAGCAAAAGCACTCCGAAAGAAACTGACAAGGTGGTTATAACAAAGTTTTTTTCTATTTCATTTAATTCATCCGAATTAATAAATACACAAATACGCCATCTTGTATTTATCAAAGTATCCACGCTTACCATCATATTGTGATTGTCCAATTTTGCATAAGCCGAGCCAAGCACTATGCCTTTTACAAGCAAAATCTCCTGCTCTATATTTTGATTAATTAAAGACGAATAGACCACATTATAATCCGAATCAATTATGGCAACGTGTCCGCCTTCGCCAAAATTGGATTTTTTGATTAGTTCAATAAATGTCTGAAACCTCACTTCCATTTTTAACACAAGGTAATGAGCAGAATTATATTTTATATGTTTGCTGATGTTGATACGATAATCATTGCCAACTTCTTCATAAGGGACAGAAAACACATGAATGGTTGAATCATTTTTTGCTTCAAAAAACCAAGTGTCCGTTTTTGTATCTGCACCCGCATCATAGTCGTATGCAGATGAAGCCAAACATCGTCCGTCATTTGCCTGATATAACGCAATTTTGACTATATCGGGATTTAGATGAACAATATTGTTAAGATAATCAGAAAAATCAGAGGCGTTATTATTAATATCAAAGCTGTCAATATCTGCTTGAACGATATTGGATACACCTATCATACTGCTGATAAAGCTTTCATAGTTATAAACTATTTGGGTGCTAAGCTCATTAGTCTGAACACTGACTGCTTCTTTTGTTGCATTGGTAAAGCTGGCATAAGTAAAAATAAATATTGATAACAGAAATATCAATATCACAGAAAAACAAGCCGTAGTAAAAATTAACCCTATGGAAGGAGTTTTTTTAATTTTCATTGGTTCTGTACTCTTTGGGCGAAATTCCAAATTGCTTTTTAAAACAATGGCTAAAATAATATGGGTCAGAATAACCTAACATTTCAGCAACTTCCAAAATCTTAAGATTTTGATTGTTGAGTAACTGTTTTGCCTTTTCCATACGGATATTAGTAAGATGTTTTACAAAGGTAGTGTTTTTATTCTTTTTAAACAAGGTGCTTATATAGCTTATTGAAAGGCAGGTGTTATCTGCCAGACTTTCAAGCGTTAATGATTCGTCCTGATAATGGCTGTCAATATATTCCAAAATCTTATTCATTTGGTTATTAATGCCGCTTAGCATATTATCCTGATTTCTTTTTCGGACTTCATTAATAAGCTTGACATAACAATCAAAAACTTCATTTATATTTTTTAGTTCAATCAGATATTTATAAATTTCGTTATATTGCGAAAACACATAATTATCTTTATCTTCACACGCTCTTGCAATCGAATTGAGTATGCCTGTAATCAGATAATAATAATAACTGGTATTAGATATTCCGCCTTCTAGGTATTTTTGCTTGATTTTGGTTAATAACGCTATCGCCTCTTTTTGCGAACGGAATTTTATGGCATAGCCCAAATCCTTCATAGGCAAATCGTCAATATTAAAAGTATCTTTAGAATAATTGACCATATTGCTGTATAAAAAAACTTTTTTACCGCCCATTACATTGCGGCATTCTATGGCTCGCATGGCTTCATCATAAATCTGTTTGAAGTTCTTTTTGCCATGCATTACAGTACTTACGCCCATGCTCACACAGACCTTTTGATATTGTTCCAATCTCAAGATTAAAACATTGAGATAGCTTTCTATGGTGTTTATATCAAACTGACTACTGCTCTTTAATAAAACACATAACTTTTCAAACCTTCCAAAAAACTCGACACTGTCACAAAGCTGCCCTTGCTTTTCAGCTATATACTTTTTTATCATAGAAAAAATTATATCGCCTGTCTCAGATTCGGTCTGGTCATCGTATTGGTCAAAATCAATAGTCACCATCAGAAAATACTCATAATCCAAATTAACACCATTAAACGCTAATTTCTTTTCAAAATTAGGAGAAATCTCAGTCATTTTGGATAAGCGATACAAATCCGTTTCAATAATTCTATTGACATTCTTTTCATGCAGTTCTTTTAAGATAGTGAGATTGCTTTCAGTCAGAAAATCTTTTGTTAATCCGTCTTGCGCTTTGTCTAGTAATTGCTTCAATTCATCAATTAAAATAGGCTTGTTTAAAAAGCCTATAACGCCCAAGTTGGCTGCCTGTTTTGCATAATCGTATTCTGTAAAACCTGTAATAATGATAATTTTGATTAACGGCTGAGCATTTTTTATTCTTCTTGCAAGCTCTATGCCGTCTATATAAGGTATCTTAATATCTGTAATAACAAGGTCAGGCAAATCTGCAAAAATACCGTCAATCGCATCAATACCGTTTTCATATTCTGATATTACTTCAAAGTTGACATTAGCCTTATTAACCATGCTAGAAATATGTTGCCTGACATCCTGTTCGTCGTCAATTACAACTACTTTATACATTCTTCCCCCAAAAATAATATAAATTTATATCTATATATTATCATTAAAGGATGTACAAATCAATATCAAAATTTTTGAGAAGCAATTTTTGATTATATAAACTATCAATATAAATAAAAACAGCGGTAATTACACCGCTGCTTAAATACAGTTTATGAAATTAAATATCTACTGTTTCAGTGCTTTGGCTGCTGATGAGACAAATTCAACCATTTTGTCAATCTGATTGTTTTCTATAAACTCAACAATCTTGGAGCCCATAATTACACCGTCAAAATATTTTGAAAGTTCTTTTACCTGTTCAACAGTGGATATTCCAAATCCGACAGCCTTAGGTAAAGTAATAGAATTATAGATTTTATGCAGTTTGTGGTCTATGGTTTCTCTTACACCTGTTACTCCAAAAGAGCTTATACAATATACAAAGCCTGAGGCTTTTTTTGCTATCATATCAACTCTAGAGGCAGATGTAGGTGCAACAAGCGGAATATAATCTATACCATGACTTTTGGCACTTGGCTCAAATTCAGCACTTTCTTCATAAGAAACATCAGGCAGGATTATGCCGTCGCCGCCTATTGCTTTTAATCTTGCAAAAAACTTATCAATACCATAGCAAAAAACTGTATTGGCATAAGACATTATAACTATAGGAATCTGGCTGGTTTGACGGATTTTTTTGATTAAGTCAAAATAATCTTCTGTTTTATAATTGTTTAATAAGGCTCTCCCGCCTGCTTTTACTATTGCACTGCCGTCTGCTGAAGGGTCAGAAAACGGAATACCCAGTTCTACAATGCCTGCTCCTGCCTGTTCTAATTTTAAAACATATTCAAGCGTTGAATTCATGTCAGGGTCGCCTGCCATTATATATGTTATTAACACTTTGCCTTTTTTAAAGGCTTGATCAATCCTACTCATAAAGATCCTCTCCTTTATATCTTGCTATATGCGCCACATCCTTGTCGCCTCGTCCTGAAAGATTAACTACTATTATCTTATCTTTGGACATCTTGGGTGCTTGTTCCAAAACATAAGCCAACGCATGTGAACTTTCTATTGCCGGGATTATTCCCTCACTTCTTGACAAAACCTCAAAAGCATTGACTGCTTGGTCGTCAGTTGCCGCATAATATTCGGCTCTGCCAATGTCTCTTAGGTTGCAATGTTCGGGTCCTACTCCGGGATAGTCAAGCCCTGCAGAAATAGAATAAACGGGTGCTATGTTGCCTTGTTCGTTTTGAACAAAATATGCTTTCATTCCATGAAATATTGCTTGCGTGCCTTTGGTCATTGTCGCCGCATGCAAATCCGTATCAACACCCTTTCCGGCGGCTTCTATACCCACAAGCCTTACCGACTTATCATTGATAAACTCATAAAAAGCCCCGATTGCATTGCTTCCGCCGCCTATGCACGCACAAACTATATCAGGCAGTCTGCCTTCAGCTTGCATTATCTGTTGTTTGATTTCTTGGCTTATAACTTTTTGAAAATCTCTTACCATCTTAGGATACGGATAAGGGCCCATGGCTGAGCCTATAACATAATATGTGTCTTGAATCCTTGCCACCCATTCTTTCATGGCTTCGTTAACTGCGTCTTTCAATGTCTGCGTTCCGCTGGTGACTGCTACTACTTCTGCGCCCAACAGCTTCATACGATAGACATTAAGTGCCTGACGGATTGTGTCTTCTTTGCCCATAAAAATAGTACATTCCATACCAAATAATGCCGCAACGGTAGCAGTAGCCACTCCGTGCTGTCCTGCACCTGTTTCTGCAATGACACGCTTTTTGCCCATACGCTTAGCCAAAATTACCTGACCTAAGACATTGTTAATCTTATGAGAACCTGTATGGTTTAGATCCTCTCTTTTGAGATAAATTTTAGCTCCGCCCAACTCTTTTGTCAGCTTTTTGGCATAATATAAGAGTGAGGGTCTGCCTGCATAATTTTGCAGCAGTTCGTTATACTCTGCCCAAAATGAAGGATCATTGCTAATCTTTTCATACTGTTCAGATAATTCATCGAGTGCCGACATTACGGTTTCGCCAACATATTGTCCGCCAAAAATCCCAAATCTCGTTTTATCCATTTCTTACCGCCTTTATAATTTCTTTTATTTTTATTTCGTCTTTTTTTCCGTTTGTTTCTACAAAGCTACTTATGTCTATACAATAAGGCTTCAATGCCTTGGCTTTTTGGATATTGCTTATATCAATTCCGCCTGCCAAAAAAACATTGCTCATATCAAAATCAATCAAACTCCAATCAAAGCTTTGACCGCTTCCGCCCTTATAGTTATCCAATAACATATAATCACTTTTCAAAAATACAGACACTTTATCCTTTATCTTATATGCCTTTATAATCGGGCATTTTAAACTCCTAATGCTGTCAATATACTCTTGGTCTTCTTCGCCGTGTAATTGTATAACATCTATTATACCAAGATTGACTGCTTGTGCTATTGTTTTTTTATCGGCGTTTTGAAAAACTCCGACCGCCTTTATTTCTTTTTTCAAATTTTGCTTCAAGTCCTTGGCTTGACTTGATGTAACATATCTTTTGGATGCAGGCACAAACACAAAGCCAATAAAATCAGGAAGATAAGCATTGACAATATCTATATCCTGTTTTGTCTTTATTCCGCAAATTTTTATTTTGGTCATAAGTCTTTCCTATACCCTCAAAGTTTTTAATAATTCGCTTATAGAACTGCTCTTAGAAAAAGCTGTTCCTATAAGTGCTGCATCTGCTCCAAGAGATTTTATATATTGAGCATCTTGCTTAGTTTTAATTCCGCTTTCAGAAACCTTGATAAAATCTTGAGGGATATATTTTATAAGCTTTTCTGTTATGGTTATATCAACTTCAAAGGTCTTAAGGTCACGGTTATTAATACCAATTATTGTTGCGCCCAAATCCAAAGCCTTATCAATTTCATTTCTGTTGTGCGTTTCTACCAAGACTTCAAGCTGAAGCTCTTTAGCCAATTGATAAAAGCGTTTTAGTTCATTATCACTCAAAATAGCACATATAAGCAGCATTGCATCAGCTTTTAGTACAGCAGTTTTTATAATGTCATATTCATCTATTATAAAGTCTTTTCTTAAAACAGGAAGATTGCTAATCTTTTTGAACACTTCAATATCTATTTCCGAACCCAAAAAGTATTTTCTTTCTGTCAAAATACTGACCGCCGCCGCTTCGGCTTTTGTTACTTCTTGTATAAAATAGTCAATTTTCAAATCCTTATTAATTATACCGCTTGAAGGCGAAGCCTTTTTGTACTCGGCAATGATATTAAGTTTGCCGTTGCTTTTTAGACTTTTTGAAAACAAGTTTTGGCTTTGGCTGTCAATAAGCTTTGCTTCCAAATCTTTGATTGAAAACTCTGCCTTTTCATTAATTAGCTGCTGTCTTTTGTTATTTAAGACCTGACCTAAAAAATCATTGATTGGTTGCATTGATAAGCTCCTTCAATTTTTTGTAAGCCCTGCCGCTGTCTATACTGTCTATTGCCATTTCTACACAAGTCTTGATTGGCAAGTTTTTTACTGCTTTTATACCCAACGCACTATTCATAATAACGGCATCACGCTTAGCACCCTTCTCGCCCTGCAAAATTCTCAATGCAATATCCTTATTAACGCTTGCATCTGCTCCAATTATATCTTCTAACTTACAAGAATTAAGTCCAAAATCTTTAGGGGTAAGCGTATAACTTATAACATCCCCATGTTTAACTTCACTTACATAAGTAAGTCCTGCAGGATTTACCTCGTCCAAACCATTTTCTCCATGAATGACTATTCCGTTAACCACTCCCAATTTTCCCAAAACCTCGGCTATAGGCTTTACAAGCATGCGGTCATATACACCTAATAAAATATATTTGACTGAAGCTGGGTTTGATAGCGGTCCCATAATGTTAAAAATTGTCCTTATGCCAAGTTCCCGTCTTACACTTGAAGCATATCTCATTGAGGAATGATATATAGGCGCAAACAAAAATGCAAAATTAATTTTATCAAAAACTTGCTGCATCTTTTGCGGTGTTGCATCAATTTTTACTCCCAATGCTTCAAACACATCTGCACTTCCGCACTTAGACGAAACCGACTTATTGCCGTGCTTAGCAACTGCTATGCCGCACCCTGCTGCTACTAGAGCTGAAATTGACGAAACATTAAAGGTGTTATGACCGTCGCCGCCTGTACCCACTATATCCAAAGCATCAAAAGCATTTAATTTTACTGCCTTATCACGCATGGCTTTAGCAGAGCCTGCAATTTCGTCAATAGTCTCGCCTTTGATTCTAAGTGCTGTAATATAAGAAGCAAGAACTATATCACTTATCTCGCCGCTCATTATCTTGTTCATTGCACTTCGTGCTTCTTCTTGTGTCAAATTGTTTTTATCTGCTATTTTTTTCAAAATCAAATTCATATATATCAAACCTCTAAAAAGTTCTTAATTATTTGTTCCCCAAACTCTGTTAATATTGATTCGGGATGAAACTGTAAACCGTAAACTTGATAAGTCTCATGCTCTATAGCCATTATCACTCCGTCATTGTCTCTTGCCGTTATCAGCATACTTTGGGGTGTTTCGGTAACAATAAGTGAATGATATCTGCCTGCCAAAAACTTCTTTGGCAAACCTTGAAAAATCTTGGATGTTTTTTCAATTATTACCTCTATGCTTTTGCCGTGATATATTTTATCAGCTTGTATAATCTTAGCTCCGCAAGCCTCTCCTATTGCCTGATGCCCAAGACATATTCCCAGTATTGGAATCTGTCCGCTAAAATGTTTTATAATCTCAATTATATTTCCTGCATCTTTTGGATGTCCAGGTCCTGGACTTACCACAATATGAGACGGATTTAGCTTTTCTATCTCCTGTATGGTTATAGAATCGTTTCTCACAACCTTTATATCAAAATTGATTTTTCCCATAAGCTGATAAAGGTTGTATGTGAAGCTGTCATAATTATCTATTAACAAAATCATTTTGCCGCCTCTAAGGCACTAAAAAGTGCTTTTGCCTTGTTTAAGCTTTCTTCATATTCTTCTTCAGGAATGCTGTCAAGTACTATTCCGCCGCCTGACTGAATATTGATTTTGCCTTTATTTTTTACAACAGTGCGGATAGCGATACAGCAATCCATATTGCCGTTATATCCAAAATAACAAATGCTTCCGCCGTATATCCCACGCCCATGAGGCTCAAGCTCATCTATTATCTGCATTGCTCTAATCTTAGGGGCACCTGAAAGTGTCCCCGCTGGCAATACTGCACCCAAAGCATCTATCATATGCACTCCGTCTTTTAGTTTGCCTGCAACTACACTTGTCAAATGCATTACATGTGAATATCTTTCAACACTTAGATAGTTACGTACTTCAACACTGCCGATTGCCGATATCTTGCCTATGTCATTTCGCCCCAAATCCACCAGCATATTATGCTCTGATATTTCTTTTGGGTCATTTAAAAGCTCTTTTTCGAGCGCCCTATCTTCTTCTTGCGTTTTCCCACGCTTTCTTGTGCCTGCAATGGGATAGGTGATTACTTCTTTGCCTACAATATGAATTAATGTTTCAGGAGAACAGCCTGCAATTTCAAGATCGCCCATCTTGATATAATAAAGATAAGGGGAAGGATTGATAAGCCTTAGATTTCTATAGACGTCAAAAAGGCTGTCTTCAAAATCTGCACAAAATCTTTGGGAAGGGACAATCTGAAAAATATCGCCTTT
>CALAYY010000042.1 GCA_937895465.1 uncultured Clostridia bacterium
TCCTAAAAGAAACCAAAGTTGACCAAACAAATAATCAAAATCGATATTGTCAAGATACCGCTGATTTCATTCATTCGCCTTTGTAAAGGTGTCTGCTCAACTTTGGTTTCTTTTAGGATATTGGCAATGTGTCCGATTTCGGTTTGCATGCCTGTAGTAGTAACAACGGCAAGCCCCGTTCCATAAGTTATTTTGTCAGTAGTAAACAACATATTCTTGCGGTCGCCCACAATAACTTTGTCACTGTCAATTTTTTCGGTGTTCTTATCCACAGGAGAAGATTCACCCGTAAGTGCCGCTTCTTCTGCCATAAGGCTGTTCGCTTTGATAATTCTTGCATCAGCGGCTATAACATCGCCTGCAGTTACTTGCATAATATCGCCCGGCACAAGCGTGTCAGAAGGTACCATTTTTACCGCATTATTACGAATAACTGCGGTATAAGGTGTAGCCATACTTTTGAGCTTGGCAATTGCTTGTTCTGCCTTGCCTTCTTGTATTGTACTCATAACAGCATTAAGAAGAACTACTGCCAAAATTACTATCATATCCACTACTTCACCCAAAATACCGGATATAACAGCAGCGACTATCAAAACAATCATCATAGGATTGACTAATTGCTTCAAAAACTTAACCAATAAGCTCTCTTTTTTTTCTGATGACAAAACATTATGTCCGTATTCTTCCAGTCTTTTTGCCGCTTCTTCGTCAGTAAGTCCTGATGAAGAGGTCTTCAATTGACCTAAAACTTCATCAATTTCTTGATTATAATACGCCATTAATACTCTTTTCCTCCGCATTAATTGATTTGACTCTTTCGTCAAATCGATAAAAGTCTTGCCAATAATCTATATACCGAAAGTTCAGATTTCTTTGTGTTGACGGCATATCGCCGCTTTGTTTTAGCGGTGACTACTCCCTTTTATCAATAGTCCTGAAAAAACAATACAGGGCAATTTTATTATTTCAAATATTAATATGCCCTAAAAGTAAAAATAATTATAGCTTTTTCTATATTCCTCCTAATAATGTATACAATAAAAATAACATTTTTTACCTTTTTTCGCAACTGCTAATAATTATATGAAGGATAATCAATAATATAAGTATAATTAAAAGAGGTGTAATTATGTCAGAAATTGTATTTGTATTGGGCGGCTCTTCTGGAATAGGGCTGGAAACTGTAAAGAAATTTATTAATGAAAAATATACTGTCTATAACGGCTCAAGGACAGAATGCCCCGTAGCTGGTGTAACTAATTTGACTGTTGATGTTGCCAATCCCGAGACTTTATCAAAGGCAGTAGAAAATATATTATCCGAACACGGCAAAATAGATATCGGTGTCTATTGTGCAGGCATATCTATTGCCGCTCCTGCAGAAAAGACTACTAGAGATGATTATAACTATCTTTTTGAAGTCAACATGTTTGGTGCTGCCGAGTTTGTAAGAGAACTTGTTCCTGTAATGAAAGCACATAATAAAGGACGGCTGCTTTTTGTAAGTTCGTTGGCAGGTGAATTGCCCGTTCCGTTTGAAGCATACTATAGTGCTTCAAAAGCGGCGTTGGATGCATTTGTGTCCGAACTCAATATTGAATTTAATCAATTTAATATTTATGCAACTTCTATTGTACCAGGAGGAGTTCGAACAGATTTTACACAAAAGAGAAAGATATATTCGGACGGCGAGCAGGTAGAAAATCTTGATAAGGCAACTCAAAAGCTTGCTACTTTTGAACAGCAAGGATTACATGCCCAAAAGGTAGCACATGCTATTTATTGTCAGGCTATTAAAAAAAGACCTGATGTAATATGCGTTGTTGGATTAAAAAATAAAGTTCAATATGTCGCAAGTAAAGTATTGCCCCAAAAAGCCTCTTTAGGTGTAATAAAATATATGTATAAGCAAGAAAATAACGGCAATAATGCAAGAGTATAAAAATATTATTATTTCTTTTTAAAAGCCGCAAAAATTATATTTGCGGCTTTTTTGAAATTATCAATTAAAATGCTAGAGAATTAGTATAAAGGTTGTACTTTATGTCGTTAAGGTTGTCAGCACCCTCATCCCCTTGCCCAGATTATGATATTTCTTTAAGCACAGGATTTCCGTCTTCTGATAAATTTTCAAAATCCCATATGTTATTGTCCCATAAAACTTCCATTGCAGAAACTATTTCAGCCACATTTTCAGCCTGTATTCCGTTGTATTCGGTACTATTGCCGGTTTGGCTTGATATTCGATAACAGTTTTGTATTAATATTGTTTTTTCTCCTTCATCGTCCAGATAACCTATCAATCCCCCCGAACTTATTCCGCTTACATTTCCTGATGTATAACAGTTTTTCATAAAAATATATGAGTCATTAAATGAACAGCCCAACCAGCCGCCTGCATAAGAAATATCTTCATGATTTGTATCAGAATTCAGATCAAGTGATGAAAAGCTGTTATTTGAGATTATTGCACCCATCATATTCAAACCGACAGAGCCGCCGATTACTGACGCCATATCTCTTACAGTACTTATTTCTCCTGAAGAATGACTGTTATCAATATAAACGAGTCCCATATTTGCACCAACAAAACCTCCGCCATAAGTAAAAATCCCCTGCGAATTAAATATATTTGAAGTCGAACACTCATTTATTGCAATAACGGCATAAAATGTGTTTGTTCCTCCTACCAGTCCACCGATGAGGACACCGTAACCGTTTGTGTCAATATTATTTATTGCTTTGCATTTATTAATTTTCAAATATGTATATTTGATATCATCATCGATTATGATGCCTGCCAATCCTCCAGCTGATAATGAGTTATCACCCGAATCGGAAGATATGATTGTTATATCCGTCTCAACAGAGCACGATGTTATAATAGAATCAGATTTAACTGTTGCTGTAATTCCTCCAACGTAAACATCATATTGTTCTTCACTTGTATTTTCAATTTGTATGTTAACACAAAAATTTTCCAGATTAAGATTTTTTACAACACCATTCAGATTTTTAAATAATCCGAATTCTACATTAGTGTTTTGATATACTTCATTAATGCTCAAATTTTTGATTGAAAATCCGTTTCCGTCAAAACATCCGATAAAATCTTTTGGAGCCCATTCAATCCCTGTAAGGTCTAAGTCATTCATTAATTTATAATAATACATTTCATTCATATTATCCAAATCTTCAATTGTGAATATCTCAAAAATTTTGTTTAATGAAACCTGTAATATTATTTCTTCATTTTCGGTGAACGTCAATTCATCATATTCTTTGATTAATGTTCCGACATATTTATTTGAATAAGTAACACTTTGGAAAACCCTTGAATACATACCAGATACAGGTTTTACCAACACTTTATAACGGTTATTATCAATTTTTATTATTTCCGAATAGACCGTTCCGTTAAGTTCGATATTATGAATATCATAACCTGTAGGATTATCTAAGATAACGCACAAATATACATCATCCTCAGGAAAGCAATAAAAAATCTCTTCTCCGCTTTCATTAATATATAAAATATCAACATAACGAAGTTCGCCGTTAACAAAGATACTTGCATTCATATCAGAAACTGTAGTTATATGACTTTCTTCTTCCAAGGAAAATTGAATTTCTTCTAAAGAAAACTGGGTATTTCCGCCCGAATACTTGTCATCACAAATAAATTCCGCCGTCATTTGATGTGTTGTGCTGTTATAAGTAACATCAAAAAGCTCTCCGTTAATTTTTGCCTTATTTATGGTGGCATTCAAAGGATTGTTAAGCTGCACTACAAATTGAAAAGATTCATCTTGTGATACAAATTCTTGCAAAAATCCGATTGAAACAATGTCAATAATGTTTGTTTTAATAATTGTTTCAATAGATGCATTTTGTTCTCCTGCTCCGTCATTAAGATTATATGTATAGGATGCTTTAATCTTGTAATCACAATTTGGCGTTAATTCATTAAAAGTATCGCTTAAGATATTTGCAGCATCTGCGATATGTTCGTCTCCTTCGAATAATTCTACCTTAATTAATTGTCCGACACCGTCAATATCTGTAAATTGCAAATTATAACTGATAGTATCTGTACTACTCTCAATACCTGAAAATTTTGCCTGCGGAACAGCATAAATTTTTGCTTTTGGTTGTTTACATCCGACAAAAATTGCAAAAATAATAAAAATAAATATCAATAAAAAAAATATCTTTTTTGCTCTCATATACTTTCCCCCAATAAATGAAATTTCAAAAAGAATAGTAAATTAATTAATTGTATAATATTATATTAAAAATTACAACAAAATATAAAAAAATTTTCAACAAAATGGCGTTCATTAATTTTCAATTTTTCGTTTTTTTATACGCACTGTTACGCATGCCCCCTCGTTAATATGAGAGTGGATTGAAATACCATAATTTTTACCGTATTCAAGTTTGATGCGTTCATCGACATTTTTTAATCCGTATCCGCCCAGAGAATTGATATCTCGAAGCTTTTTCATTACGCCTAAGGTTGTCAACACCCCCATCCCGTTGACCACCTTAATCAATTATTTTTTTATACTTATTCATAATATTGCAAACTGCCTTAGTGGTCAAAAAAGCTGTTAATAAGTCCTTGCCATCGTCATTATTAAAGTTTTTTGTTATTAAAGAATTTATAACTTCATTCTTTTCTTTTGAAAATGCGGTAAACTCTTTATCAAATCTTTCGCCTTTTAGAAAACGTGAAACATACCCTGCAATGTAATTTTCCTCCACCTCAAACTTATGGTCAAGCAGTTTCCGCAAAGGTAGTGCAAGGTAAGCTTTTAATACATATAATTCATGTTTAGGCAGCTTTTTCATTTTTATCTTTACCCAATAAATAATATTTTTTCATTATTTCAACTACTTGCAAGCAAAGATTAAAGTATTCCAAAGCATAATCGTCAAACTCTTTTATATCGGTATCATCGTAAAATTTCTTACAATTTTTTATGGTTTCCTTATATATTATGCTATCGGAAATCACCTTACCTTTTAACAGCAAATTGCAAATGGAAAAATCAACATCTTCAATGAATAAAATCCTGTCAGTATTATCAGTTTTAAATATTGAAGGTATTCTCAACTTCTGAAAATGCTTAAGCAATTCCTTTTCAGTTTTTTCTATTGAATATTTCATTGCTACCTCCTATAACAACACATACCAGTAAGATAATATTTTGCCGGCTGTTGTAAAAATACCGCCAAGAGCATAGCTATCTTATTATTTCTTTTTAAAAGCCGCAAAAATTATATTTGCGGCTTTTTATATTTTACAGACTTTTTTGCCCTGTTAAGAAGCTCTACCATTAATATCATAACTAAAGAAATTATTAACAAAAATAAAGGCAATAATGACATATTAATATATTGACCGATTAATCCAAAAAGCGGCGGAACAAAAGTTGCACCTACATAAGCACATGCCATTTGAACACCCATAATAGACTGAGAAATATCAGCACCAAAATTATCAGGTGTACTGTGTATAATAGATGGATAAATCGGAGCGCAGCCAAGTCCTATAACAAAAAATGCTATGCAAAGAATTATATCTATGCTGGGTAAAAACAATAGAGCAATACCAAGTATAATAAATACCTGACCTATACGGATAAGGTTTTTATTACTTATACGTGCAGTCAAAAAACCAGAAACCAATCTTCCAAAGGTTATTCCAAAATAATATAAAGAAATCCAAGAAGCGGCTATGTTTTTTTCTATACCTCTTGAGATTACCAAAAAGCTGCTGCCCCATAATCCTGCTGTGCTTTCGACTGCGCAATAACATAAAAAAGCAAGCAATATTGGCTTTGAACCTTTAATTTTTAATATTTGGCTTAATGAAACAGGCTTGTATTCTTTTTTCTCATTGGTAAGATTCTCTTTTTGAAGTTTATCTCCCTTTTTCCATAACGGCAGTGCAAGAAAGAGTACGAGAACTAACACAGTCTGAATCAATCCAATAGTGAGATAACCCATATTCCAACTGTTTTTGCTTAGCCAAAAAGACATTATTAGCGGACTCATTGTCACACCTACACCCCAAAAACAATGCAGCCAATTCATATGCTTTGCTTTATAATGAAGGGCGACATAATTATTGAGAGCGGCATCCACACTGCCCGCTCCCAACCCGAGCGGAATGCAGAAAACCAACATCATCCAAAAATTAGTTGAAAAGGATATACCGATAAGTGCAATAGCAGTCATACATACGCTTACGGCAGTAGTTAAGCCAGTTTTAAAACGATATATAATTTTACTGCTAAAAAAGCTTGATATTATCGTGCCGCAAGAAACAGTAAAAGATAAAATCCCTGCAAATGAAAGAGGAACTCCAAATATGGGATATAATGTAGGCCAAGCAGTGCCGAGCAAAGAATCAGGTAAGCCAAGGCTTATAAACGCAAGATATATGATAATAAGTAATGCAACCATAATAAATCCTTTATTTATTATTATAATATTATCAATACAATTAGTCCATATATTTCCTTTTAATTTTTCTGACAGCAAATTCTATTAAGAAAACAAACAACACCATCAAAATTGTCCATGCGAAAATATTGGCAGTGTTAAGATAAATTCGTTCTTGCAGCATTGTATAACCTATTGTTCCGCGCGGCTGAGCTATAAATTCTGACATAACCATAACTTTGAGGCCCAATCCAAAAGACTGAACAAACGAAGCAATTATGTAAGGAAAAGTCACAGGAACAAATATAGACATAATTATTCTAAAGTTTATTCCGCTTAGCTGTTTAATTTCATCTTTTATAGCATCGTCAATTGCCAAAAAACCACTCAAAACCCCTTCATACATAACGGGTAACACTACAAATCCGGTAATAAAATACGGACTTAAGTCATTTCCGACAACAAATAGTAAAATTAGTATAACCGACACTATAGGAACTGTTCTTAATATAACAAAAAAAGGCTTGAAAAAGCTTTCAAACCTTGAAAATTTGTATGATAAAAATGCTAAGATAAGAGTTAAGACCGCACAAACAAGCACTGTCAATATCAGTCTTCCCACAGTCTTTAGGATTATTAGATATGTACTGCTTTTTTTCAATAAAGCTACTAAAGACCATAAAACACTTGAAATATCGGGAATAACCAAATCATTATTAACAAGCTGCTCCCCAGATGTCCAAAGAACAATCAAAAACAATACGCCAAGCAATACATATACAAAACCGTAATGTTTCTTTTTGTTCATTAATAATAAAAGGTTTCAGAGGGTATTATGTCAAGCAAGTTAGAGTTTTTTTCAATCAGCAGTTCAAAATATTGTTCTGCAACGCTTTTATTATCTTTGGCATCCAGATAATCTATTACATTGCCACTTTGAATTGCAGATGCAATAACTGCTGAAGTCATATTAGTAAAATACTCATTCTTATTGACAATGTTATCTGCATATTGTGTAGGATTAGATTTTAGATTTTGTATATTAGCTTTTAATTTTTCTAGCACCTTATTTATCTTGTCAATATTCTTTGATTCGGGGTTAACAAAAACTCCTGCCTGAGGTATAGATGACATCTCATCAGCTAAAACCGTTTGAAGGTCAACAACATTTAGTTCCATGCCAAACTTAATTTGCAGTTGAGATACCACCGGTTCAGCAACAAGTGCATAATCATAAGTAGAATTGTCGCCTTTAAATAACGGAACAACTTCACTTATTCCCGATTGGTAATCGATATTATCTTCATTGATAGCAATGTTTTTAGACGCTAATGCCGCTCTAAAAATTATATCAGGTGTTGTATTTTTTCCAAAAGCAATAATCTTTTTGCCAGTCAAATTAGAAAGCGTGTTATCTAATGGCGTTCCGTTTCTGGAGATTATATAAACATTGCCAAAGGTTATCATAGAATCAAGTTTATATATAGAGTTATTGTTATTATATAGCTTGGCTCCCAAATTGAGCGGTGCTATCACTATATCATGTGATTTGGTTGTAAAAGCTGATGACAAAAGGGTAGGACCGCTTACATTGTCAATTTCAATATCTTGATTATCATAAAGCCCGCCTAAAGCTATCAAGGTTATTCCGTCAGGAACCATAATCTTGACTTTGATATTTTGGGTTTTATTGCATCCCATTGCTGTATTCGATATCAGCATAATGCTCAGCAACAAAAACGCTAACAAAACCTTTTTCATTTTATCATCTCCAAATTATAGTTTTGAATATTTATCTTTTTTGGTGTAATGAGTATGCAAAATATCGTGTGCCTTATGACTACCAGGTTTTTCCAAATACTCTTTATACAACTCTATTACATCAGGATTTTGATGCGATTTTCTCAAATCCTTTTTAGCATCTATATTATACAATGCCTTGGCACGCTCTGCTCTTACATCTATTGTTTCCAATGTTTCAGCACATATTACAGGCTGACCGCCGCCATTAACACAACCGCCTGTACAAGCCATAAATTCTACAAAAGCGTATTTTTCTGGATTTTGTTTTATTCTTTCAAACATTTGGGGAAAATTAACTGCACCGTGAACAACGGCTATGGTAAGCTTATTTCCTGCTATTTCAAGTTCAGCTTCTTTTATGCCCTCGCCTGCGCCTCTAATGACTCCAAAATCCACATCAGTGTAATCCTTATTTTCTAATATATCTCTTACACTTCTAAGTGCAGCTTCCATAACTCCGCCCGTTGCTCCAAATATAACACCAGCACCGGTATATTTTGCAAGAGGACTTGAAGGTATAGTATCTTCTAAAGCCCTAAAGTCAATATCACATCTTTTTATCATACGTGCTAATTCACGTGTAGTAAGAACATAATCTACGTCTCTTACACCGTCGGCTTCCATTTCAGGACGCTTTGCTTCAGACTTTTTAGCTATACAAGGCATTACAGAAACAACTCTTATCTTATCTTTATCAATATTTAACTTAGCCGCATAATAATGCTTTGTCAATGCTCCGTGCATCTGTTGAGGAGATTTACATGTTGATAAATTAGGTAAAAATTCAGGATAATATTGTTCTATATATCTTATCCATCCAGGTGAACAGGATGTAAACAAAGGCAAGGCTTTTTTGTCGCCGTTTTTAAAACTTTTAAACCTTTCTATAAATTCTGTGCCTTCTTCCAATATAGTTACATCTGCGCTGTAATTGGTATCGGTTACGTCATCAAATCCAAGCTGATTTAGCGCACTGTAAAGTTTGCCTTCAACATTAGTGCCGATAGGATAATCAAACTCTTCTCCCAAAGCAGCTCTAACACTGGGCGCAATTTGTACTACTGTATAATATTGTTTGCTGTCAAGAAGATCCAAAACATCGTCAATTTGCTCTCTTTCTCTCAAAGCACCGACTGGGCATGCCTGAATACATTTACCACAATAAATACATCCGCTGTCATCAATATTATGATTTTGGGCTGTACTTACATAAGTACCAAAACCGCGGTCGTTATAATCCAAAACTGCTGTTCCTGCAAGCTTTTGGCAGGCTGAAACGCATCTGCCACACAAGATACACTTAGAACTATCAAGCACTATTGAGTCAGAAATATTTACTATGTAGTTCTTCTTTTTAAAATGTGCTTGTTCGCCTATATGATTGTCAATATTATATTTTCTCAAAAGATATAAAAATTCACAATTTCTTTCTCTAGGACACTTCCAGCATTCAAATCTGTGATTAGCTGCTAAAAGCATAAGATTTTTCTTTACTGACCTTTTGACTCGTTCGGTATTAGTTTTTACAACCATATTGTTTTGCACTTTTATAGTGCAGGAATTTTTTAAGGTACGCATTCCCTCTATTTCTACAACACAAACACGGCAAGCTGATGTCTCATTGATATTTTTTAAAAAGCAAAGTCTGGGTATATTGATACCTATTGCTTTTGCCGCTTGCAAAACTGTATAACTTTCGGGTACGGTAACAACTTTTCCATCTATATATAAAGTTACGTTATTCATCATTTTACTCCTATGCCAAAATTATTGCGTCAACAGGACAGGATTGCTTACACAAGTTGCATTTTGTACAACGTGAAGAATCAATTTTGTGCAGCTTTTTAACTTCACCGCTAATAGCCTGAGCGGGACAATTACGCTTACATTTGCCACAGCCAATACATTTGTCTGTTACATAATATTTGATAAGTGCTTTACATACTTTGGTAGGACATTTTTTATCCACCACATGAGCTATATATTCGTCCCTAAAATTAGCCAAAGTTGAAAGTATCGGATTAGGTGCTGATTGTCCAAGCGCACACAAAGCAGAATCTTTTATATATAAGGCAAGCTCTTCTAACTCGGTTATATCTTCCATTGTGCCGTTGCCCGAACTGATTTTTTCCAAAATCTCCAGCATTCTTTGAGTACCCTCTCTGCAAGGCGTACATTTTCCGCATGATTCTTCTACTGTAAACTTTAGATAAAATTGAGCCACATCAACCATACAGTTGTCTTCATCCATAACAATCATTCCGCCGCTGCCCATCATTGAGTTAAGATTGATAAGATTGTCATAGTCAATAGGTGTATCAAGGTGTGCTTCAGTGAGACATCCGCCCGAAGGTCCGCCTGTCTGGACTGCCTTAAACTTTTTGCCGTTAGGGATTCCGCCGCCTATACCGTAAATAACATCTCTTAAAGTTGTTCCCATCGGCACTTCCAAAAGACCTGTATTATTAATTTTTCCGCCCAAAGCAAACACCTTAGTGCCTTTGGATTTTTGGGTTCCCATTGAAGAAAACCATTTTTCGCCCTTTAATATTATTACAGGAATATTAGCATAAGTTTCTACATTGTTTATGATTGAGGGCTTTCCCCAAAGTCCTTTATCAGCAGGGAAAGGAGGCTTGTTACGGGGCATTCCTCGTTCGCCTTCTATTGATGCTATAAGTGCTGTTTCTTCTCCGCACACAAAAGCACCTGCTCCAAGTCTTAATTCAAGATCAAAATTAAACTTAGTTCCAAAGATGTTTTGACCTAATAAGCCAGCTTTATATGCTTGAGCTATCGCATGGTTTAATCTTTCTACTGCCAAAGGATATTCCGCTCTGATATATATATATCCTTGAGATGCGCCTATTGAATAACCGCCTATTGCCATAGCTTCTATTACGCTGTGGGGGTCGCCTTCTAAAACCGCTCTATCCATAAACGCACCGGGGTCTCCCTCATCTGCATTACATATTATATATTTTTGGTCGGCATTATTTTTGGCACATAAGCTCCATTTTAGTCCAGTAGGAAATCCTCCGCCGCCTCTGCCTCTAAGCCCTGATTCTTTTATAATATGTATAACCTCGTCAGGAGTCATTTCTGTTAGAGCTTTTCCCAAAGCCTTGTAACCGTCATAGCATATATATTCGTTGATGTCCTCAGGATTAATTACTCCGCAATTACGAAGAGCAATTCTTGTTTGGCTTAAAACGCCGTCAGTTTTCTTGAAGTTTTCAATACTAAGTGTTTGAACAGAGTATCCCAAACAAAGATGGTTTTCCACAATCTTTTTGGCACCTTCAATATTTACCTTGCAATAGGTCGTTTTGTTTCCGTTAAAATCTATAACCTCAACCAAAGGCTCCAATGCACATTCACCTACACAGCCTACAGGAATAAGGTCAACATTGTCTAAGTTTTTTAAAGCAATCTCTTGCCTTAATGTATCAAAAACCTCTTTTGCTCCTGCGGTAATTCCGCAAGTAGCCATACCTACAACAACTCGATAACCTTTTTTGTTGTTTTGAGGCATAATCTTTTCTTCAGTAAGAGTTTTTGCGTTATTCAAGTAATCTAAAGTTATCATTTATATCTCCCGTATCCAAAATGTAAACAATTTACGCTTTTAAGGCTTCTTCTATTGCTTTTTTTGCTATATCTTTGTTAGCAGCACCATAAACTTTTTCGTCAATCTTAAATACCGGTGCAAGACCGCAAGCACCTATACAGCGCGTGTTTTCCAAAGTAAACATGCCGTCAGACGATGTTTCACCCGGATTGATATGCAGCAAATCCTGTATTTGTTCCAATATTTCCTTTGCACCTTTAACATAGCAAGCAGTTCCAAGACAAACACTTATAACATGCTTTCCTTTGGGCTCAGTTGTAAAATTGGAATAAAAGGTAACAACACCGTTTATTTTGGCAACAGATTCATTGAGTTCTTCTGAAATAATCTTCTGCACTTCAATGGGTATGCATCCAAAAATATGCTGAGCGTCATGTAAAGACGGCATCAGCGGTCCGGGTTTTTGCTTATGTTGTGCAATACATTGTTTTAGCATTGCAACCTTTTCTTCATCCAAAACAAACTTCATACTAGTCCCCTTGTAAATAATAATTATTAGATTAGCAAATATATAAAAGATATGAAATAATATTGCTAATATATTAACTAAAGAAAGTATAACAAAATTATTTTAAGAAGTCTAATAAATTGTCATATTTTAACTAATTGTTATTGATTATAAATAAAGTTATCAATTAAGTTGTCATATATTGATAATTAAAAATAAAAATTTGAAAATAAAAAATAAATTTATTAACAATAATTCAAAGTTTAATACTATATTAACGATATAAATAAAAAAGTGCCAAAGATTCGGCACTTTAATTAAACAACCTTTAATTTATTTTAGGAAAAATACTTTAATGCAGCGTTAAGCAAGTCTTCTGAAAAGCCTTTTAGTCTTGAAGGACTTTCGGCTTGGCATAATACATAGATTTTTAACTTAGGCTCGGTACCAGAAGGTCTTATCAAAACCTTGCCCCCATCTACAATCAGACTCAAAACATTGGAAGAAGGCAAGCCTTCTATACCTTTTTGATAATCCTTGAACTGCTTTATTTCATATTTGCCTAAAGCAGCAGGCGAATTGTTTCTGATAGCTTCTATTTTTTCGTTCATTTCCTTAATGCCTTGCATTCCCTTAAATTCTATACTCTTAAGTAGATTGGCATTATAGCCGTAACACTCATAAATTTCTTCCAATCTATCTATAAGAGTTTTTTGCTGACAAAGATAATGCTGAGCCATTTCCGCAACAAGCATAGCAGCAACTACACCGTCTTTATCTCTTACATATGCTCCTGCCATATAGCCGTAGCTTTCTTCAAATGCTAAGATAAAATTATCAAGCTCGTTTTGCTTTTCTATAACGCCCAACTTCTCACCTATAAATTTAAACCCTGTTAAAACATCATAAACTTTGGCATTATAGTCTTTTGCAATCTCATATATAAGGTCAGTTGTAACAATAGTCTTAATAATAAAGGGTTTTGAAGGCAACTTTCCCAATCTCTTTTTCTCGCTCAAAAGATAATCGGTCAGCAAAATACCGACTTCATTACCTGTCAATAATTTTATTTTACCTTTTTGACGCACACCTATGCCCAATCTGTCGCAATCGGGGTCAGTAGCCAAGATCAAATCGGCATTCTTTTTGTCAGCTAGTTTTATAGCAAGAGCTAATGTCTCAGCAGCCTCTGGATTAGGATAAGGACAGGTTTCAAAATTGCCGTCAGGCAATTCTTGTTCTGGAACAATATTTACATTTTGAAAGCCTCGCCTTCTCAAAATGTCTGTTACTGGGATATATCCTGTACCATTTAGAGGAGTATAAACTATCTTGATGTCTTTTGGCTGATTATCGCTTACAGAACAGCTTATGACATTATCCATAAAGCTTTCATAAACATTACTATCTATATAATTGATTATTCCTTGATTAAGATAGTTTTCAAATGTATCTGTCTTAATTGAAAAGATGTCTTGTATTGCGTCTATTCTTTGCAAAACGGCTTCACTTGCCTCTAATGTCAATTGGCATCCATCCGAACCATAAACCTTATAACCGTTATAGGCTTTGGGGTTATGAGAAGCTGTGACCATAATTCCTGCATCACATTTTAAACTTCTTACAGCAAAAGATAATAGCGGTGTCGGATTGAGAGTAGAAAAGATATGAACTTTTATTTTCAGGCTAGAAAAAACCTCAGCAGCGGCATGAGCAAACTCATAAGAAAAGTTACGTGAATCATAGGATATGGCAATAGATGGATTATCATTATTAGAAACAATGTACTCACCAAGCCCATAAGACGCTTTTTTTACGGTATAAATATTCATACGGTTGCTGCCGCTTCCAATAATGCCTCTTAATCCCCCTGTTCCAAATTCCAGCGATTTATAAAATCTATCCTTTATTTCATTTTCATCATTTTGTGCAGCCTCAAGGTCTTTTTTCCAAAATCCTTTAACATGTTTCAGCCAAAGCTGATTTTGTTCAAAAATATTGTTCAATTTGATTCTCCTTATCTACCAAAAATTACAAATTAGTTACAAACATAAGTATTATATATTAATAACTAATCTTTGTAAATAAAATCCGTTACATGCCATATTTCTTTAAAAAAGCACTGTTATGACACAACTTAAAGTTTTTGCATATTTGGCATTTACATTTTAATAAAAATTTGATAAAATAAAATATATTATGTAATTGGGCGATTAACTCAGTTGGGAGAGTGTCATCTTGACGTGGTGAAAGTCGAGGGTTCGAGTCCCCCATCGCCCACCATCTTACTTTAACATCTTACGCCTGCAAAAGAAAATTATGTGATATTATGAAAAACGAACAACCAAAATCTTTTTTAAAGCGTGTGCTAGGTACTTTTTCTGTTGTCGGATATATCCTTTTGATATGCACTCTAGGGCTTCTTTGTTATTTCCTTATAAGCAGTAAAATTAATAATAGAGTTCCTGTACTGGGAGGTTATTCATTTTTAAAGGTTGTTACCAAAAGTATGGAGCCAGAACTAAAAGCAGGTCAGTACATTTTGGTAAAGGAAGTTGATACCAACAATTTAAAGGTCGGCGATGTTATATCATATTATTATACGCTGTCTGACCTTCAAAAAAAAGAGCTGGGTGTAAATGAAAACAAAATAGTAATAACTCATAGAGTTAAGGAGGTTTGGATAGATCCCAGCACAAATGCTGTTATAGGATTAAAAACCAAAGGAGATAACAATATTTTAGAGGATAGTTGGAGTGTCAAGCCTGAACAGGTTATAGGCAAATATGATCTGACACATCCAGTAATTGTAAAAATCTTAAGTTTTTTTAGCAATCCTCTGGGCATGATTATTCTGGTTATATTCCCTTTAAGTCTAATACTTGTTTCAGACATCGTGAGTTTGTTTAAAGTAATAAACGAAAAAGAAGATGATGATTATTACGATGATGATGAAATCTTAGATGATGACGACGATGATGAATTTGGGAACTTTAATTATGGAAATGATGAACAATTTGACGAATATACATATCAGCACAAATATATAGACTATTACAACGACGATGATTAAAGTCGAGTTGATACAATATAAAAGAAAAATAAAAAGGAAGGGACACATATGCATATTGAGTTATTAAAACTTAATCCAGTCGTTAAAGATTATATCTGGGGCGGCAAAAAGTTAAAGAGTGTTTGGAATAAGAAAGGCGGGGAAAGAATTGCTGAGACTTGGGAGTTATCGCTTCATCCTGACGGCTTAACTAAGGTTGAAGGCGGAAGTTATGACGGTAAAACATTAAAAGAGCTGTTAGATGTTTGGCCTGTTGAAAAGTCTATCGGAAAAAGCGCATCTTTGTTTCCAATGTTTCCTATGATTGTAAAATTGCTTGATACAAGTGATAAGCTGTCAATTCAAGTTCATCCTAATGATGATTATGCTCATAAACATGAAAACCAATTTGGCAAGAATGAGGCATGGTATATACTAGAGGCTGAAGAGGGAGCAGGTGTTTATCTGGGATTTAAAGAAAAGGTTACTAAAGACCGTGTAAAACAGAGCATTGAGGACGGCACTTTATTGGATTTGATGCAATTCTATCCTGCAAAGCCCGGCAATGTGTTTTATATTCCGGCAGGAACAGTCCATTCTTTGGGTGCTGGACTTACTGTTGCCGAAATACAGCAAAACTCTAATGTCACTTACAGATTGTTTGATTATAATCGTCCAGGAAAAGACGGACAACCCCGTGAACTTCATATTGATCAAGCTCTTGAAGTTGCCAATCTTAATCCTTATGATGTGGAAATACCTAAAATTGAGAAAAGATTACTTAGACAAATAACTACTGACAGATATTTTAAGGTAAAAGAAATAACAAGTTCTGGCATTTATAAAAGAAAGATAGACGATATCTTTTGCGCCATATTATTCTTGGATGGGAACGGCGAAATAACTGACAGCATAACCAAATATGATTTCAAAAAAGGCGATGCATATTTTGTGCCTGCAGGATTGCCCTTTAAAATCACGGGCGATGCAAGATTCTTGGAAATTTCTGTTTAAAATTGAACATTTAAAAAAATTAAGACCGTTTTAAAAACGGTCTTTTTTTAATATTATTGGGCTTTTTTGGAAAACTTTTGCAAGATTGTTTCGTTATATGAAACAATACATCCGCAATACTTCTGACGGTACAGACCCAAATCTTTGGCTTCTTGCTGACCTTGTCTATATCCTGTTCTAAAATCCTCATAATAAAAAGGGATACCTACCTGATTCCCTATTTTCTCTCCCAAAGATTTTATCAAATCATGATTTTGATACGGACTGACTAGAAGGCTGGTAGTATAGGAATCAAAGCCGTTATCAAGAGCATATTTTGCCGCAAGCTGCAATCTCAGACTATAACACATCTGGCAACGCTCTTCTGTTGTGCCTTTAAATGTCTCCCATTCTGACTGCATAAATCCGTCAATAAATTCTACAGGAATATCAGATTGTTTAGAGAATTGCTCTAAGGTTGTCCGTCTTTTTTGGTATTCTTCTATTGGATGGATGTTTGGGTTGAAAAACAATCCAAAAACTTCGTTTTTATTTTCAAGAAGTTTTTTTGAAGGATAAACTGCGCAAGGAGCGCAACACATGTGCATTAATATCTTCATAATTTACTCCGTATATAACTATAAGCCCAAAATCATTAGATTGTCAACAAGGTTATCTATGGAAAATTTTAGACAATTCTTATAAAATAGTCTTTTGGGGCTTGTTTTATTTGATTATAAGTTTTTCTATGTTAATAATCTTATCAGCCCAAGCCTCATAAAAAGCCCTTTCGTGACTGACCAAAATTACCGTACCCTCAAATTTTTTTAATGCCCTTATAAGAGCAGATTTTGCTTCAACATCCAGATGGTTGGTAGGTTCGTCCAAAATCAATATATTGCAAGGATGCATCATAATCTGAGCCAACTTGACTTTGGACTGCTCCCCGCCGCTTAACGTTGTGATTTTTTGAATCATATGCTCATTTTTTATAGCAACTATGCTTAGGATTTTGCGTATTTCTTTATCAGATGCTTTTGGATACATAGACCCCAAATAACTTAACGCAGTTGCATCCTCATCTTGCCATATAAGATCTTGAGCAAAATATCCCTTCTCGCAATTTTGGGCAAAACAAAAGCTTCCGCTCAAAGCCTTAATTTCTCCTATTAAAGTTTTTATTAAGGTTGATTTTCCAATGCCGTTAAAGCCTGTAATTGCCATTCGCTGTTTGTTGTTGATGCTAAAATTTAGTTTAGGCAGCAGCGGATAATAATAGCCTACTTCAAGATTTTTTACTTCCAACACCGTCTGAGCATTAACAGGAGTGTATTTAAAGCTAAAAACAGGCTCTTTTAGAATGTTGGGCGGAGCAATCTTTTCTAGCTTATTAAGCATCTTTTGACGGCTTTGTGCCATTCGGGCTGTTGACGCACGTGCCTTGTTGCGTGCAATATAATCCTCTGTCCTTTCTATGAGTTTTTGTTGAGAGTCATAATTTTTTTCATATTCAAGTCTTCGTTGTTCTTTTTGTTTGGAAAATGAAGAATAACTGCCGCTATATTTGGCAATGCTGCGAAATTCAATATCCAAAATACAGTTTGTTATTGTTTCCAAAAAGTTAAAATCATGAGAAACCGTAATAAAAGCACCTGGATATGTTTTTAGGTATTTTGACAGCCAATCAATATGATTGCTGTCCAAAAAGTTGGTAGGCTCATCAAGTAACAGCAAATTGGGTTTTTGGAGCAATAGTTTTGCCAAAATCACCTTGGCACGCTGACCGCCGCTCAAATGCTTAATAGGCGTATCAAGCCCCATAGCCGTTATGCCCAAACCAGCGCATACCTTACCTATTGTGGCAGGGATAGAATAAAAATCGTTCCCTGCAAGTCTTTCCATTATGGATGAAGCCTGCTTGATAAGCTTTTTATCAGGATTGTTTATTAAAGTGTGATTAATTTCATTAAGTCTTTGCTCTTGTTCATACAGTTCTAAAAATGCCTGCTTTAGATATACATCTATTGTTAATGACGGGTCTATCTCGGCATATTGATCCAATTGTCCTATAACTGCTTTGGGATGAATAATTATCTCACCTTTATCAGGCAAAATCTCCCCTGTCAATATCTTAATAAGAGTGCTTTTGCCTGTACCGTTTTGACCGACAAGCCCCATATGCTCCTTATTAAATAACGAGAACGAGGCATTATCATATAATACCTTGTCCCCGTAAGAATGTGAAAGACCTATGACCTCAAGCACTTTTTATTACCTTTAGTTAATATTTTTAAAAACATATTATATAACACAACAAAAGCTTTTGGCAAGCGATGGCTTTTGTGATAAGAATTTTTAAATTATAAAAATATCCATATTTTTTATCTATTAAGTACAAAAAAACAACTTGCCTAATCAATTTTGATATGCTAAGATTATTAAGCAAAATATCTTTGCGAGGATGGCGAAACTGGCAGACGCGCACGTTTCAGAGGCGTGTGGGGAAACCCATGCGGGTTCAAGTCCCGCTCTTCGCACCACATTTTAAAGGCTTAGAAAGTACTTCTAAGCCTTGTTTGTACCAAAATTAATCAAACACCTTGCTTAAGTTTAGCGTTTTATCCAAGCACCTAATTTGCACCCTAATCAAAATAGACATTTAATCAATTTTTGACACTAACTTTGACACATAACTTATTTCATAATTGATGATACAAAATCAGTATAAACATCTTTTATCAAATGACTTGTTTATGTCATAATCTCTAATAAAAATTATTAAAAGAAAAGCACTTATTATTAATTTTTAGATAAAACACCTTTAATTACTGGGTACAAGCCCTCAGCTATTCTGTAAAAGCCTAAATCGTTGGGATGGCACATATCCACCGTGCAATTATCCCTTCCCTTATTTTTGAATAGCTTTTCACCGTTTACAAAATAAATATTTTTATCTCCGCTTTCAGTTGCATATATATATGTGTTTTTTATTATTTTACGTCTCTTTATATTATTTTCCTTCCCATTTTCAAAATCAGGCTTACTCATTAATACTATAGGCACAGTCTTATTATTAGCTCTTATCCTCTTATAAAAATCAATATGTGTTTTTTCAAGAAAATCCAGACTTGGCGCGTTATGGTCGTAATCACAAACAAACACGCTCATATCAAGTTTAGAGATATAAGCCGCCATAGACTGTTCTCCCTTTGCATTGCCAGAAAATCCTAGATTAATATAATCACAATCTAACCATGATGATAATATAGCCTGATAACTGTTGCCAGGTCTTGATGCACATCCTCCTTGAGTAATTGACGAACCGTAAAAAACAATAGGCTTTTCAATCAAATAGTTTGAGCCTTCCTTTAGAGTTGCCGATTTTTCCAATCCTATATATAATTCATTTACTCCGCTATAAAGGGGAAAATTAATTAATATATCCTTTTCGGCTTTTTTATTAAAATATATTATTGATTCGTAACCGTCTTTTATGCTAATCGGCGGAACAAAAGAGTCGCAAAAGATAAATCCTTTCGGCGATTTTATATATAAATCAAATCCCGTAGAACCGGTAAAGGCCATATGCGGCATTAAATTAATTCGATTCATTTTGACATTTATTGCTATATAGTCCGAATCCGTTTTGAATCGAAGCCTTCCGCCTGCAGTACTATAATTAAGATGTTTAACCCCTTCGCTAATTTTTTCGGAAACTTCAATTGGCATTCTCATATATTCGTTTTGGTTTTGATAATCATACAATCCATAAATCTTAAAGGGAGGCTTATTAACATTATAAAAAATAATATTATCTGTTTTAAGCGAAGATTTTAGTTCTAAGTTCTTATCAATATCTGCTATATCCATAGATAATTCCTTTTATTTTATAAAAGCTTTTCAATTATATCATAGCTTATTAATACACCCTAATATAACACCGTTTTTTTAAAACGCCAAAGATGTAATAAGTGTTTAACTCATTTTTTTCATAAACACCTTCAACGCTATTAAGTATACAACAACTGATTCTGCTGATAAATTTTTATACATGTAAAAAAGGAGTCAACCATAAAAAATTGACTCCTTTTCTTATATTGGGGTGTTTGGAAATTATCTTGCAAGCCAGCCGCCGTCAACGGCGATTGTAAAGCCGTGAATATAATCACTAGCATTACTTGCCAAAAAGATTGCCGTTCCCATTAAATCGTCAGGTGTTCCCCAACGCCCCGCAGGAATACGGTCAAGAATTTCTTCACTTCGGGTTTTATCTGCACGCAAAAGTGCAGTATTGTTGGTTGCCATATATCCCGGTGCAATGGCATTGACATTGATATTATGTTTTGCCCATTCGTTAGCCATAGTCATGGTAATGCCTTTTACTGCTGACTTGCTTGCTGTATAGCTTGGGCATCTGATACCGCCCTGATAGCTTAGCATACTTGCAATGTTTATTATTTTGCCACCGCTTTTTTGCTCTAAAAAACGTCTTGCAACTGCTTGGCTAAAAAAGAATACAGTCTTAGCGTTAAGACTAATAACATCATCCCAATCCTTTTCGGAAAAATTAATGCTGTCTTCACGCCTTATGATACCTGCATTATTGACTAATATATCTATCTGTCCAAATATCTCTACTGTTTTGTTGACAATATCATTTATAGGGTCAACTGTCATAAGATTGGCAACTATACCGTGAAAATTATCGCCGAGCATTTCCTTAGTTGCAGTACTTTCTACATAATCCACGCCGACAACTTTTGCCCCTGCTTCAACATAAGCCTTGCAAATACCCTGTCCTAGCCCTGTGCTGCTGCCTGTAACAATAGCAACATGCCCTTTTAGACCAAACATATCTTTCATCTCAAATCCTCCATATCTACATTATCCATATCATCAAAATCTTGATTTTCTCCACACATGCCCCAGATAAATGTATAGTTTTTTGTACCGCAACCGCTATGAATACTAAAGCTCGGCGATATTACAGCCTGCTCATTTTTGACAACTATGTGCCTTGTGTCGTCAGGTGCCCCCATAAAATGAAATACTAGATTTTTGGGCGGTATATCAAAATACAAGTAGACTTCCATTCTGCGTTCATGTGTATGAGTAGGCATAGTATTCCATACACTGCCTTCCTTTAAAATTGTCAAGCCCATAACAAGCTGGCAAGAAGGTATAACCTGTGGGAGAATATACTTATATATTGTTCTTTCATTGCACTCTGCCTTGTTTCCCAAATCCACCTTTATTGCCTTGTTTTTGTCAATTAGCGTTGTTTGATAACTTGTATGAGCAGGAACAGAATTAAAATAAAATTTAGCCGGATTATTTTTATCAACAGATAAGAATTTTACATTTTGTGTTCCTCTTGCTATATAAAGACATTCATATTTATTGATATTATAGGTTTTTCCGTCTGCAATAATCTGTCCGCCTCCAGCGATGTTAATAACGCCCATTTCCCGTCTTTCTAAGAAATATTTGGCTGAAAAAGTCTGTCCACCTATTATTTCAACTGCGCTGCTAATAGGCATTATGCCGCCTGCAACTATTCTGTCTATATGAGAATAAACACAAGTCATTTCATCTTTAATAAAAATTTTTTCAATTAGAAATTCGCTTCTGAGCCTTTGAGTATCATACGATAAAAAATCCTGTCTGTTAACAGCCTGTCTGGTTTCCATAGTTGTTCTCCTTAAATGTATTAGTATTTATTATTTTCCAAATATTTTATTTCGCCGTACGACATCAAAAACGGTCCCAACCCTTTTGCATCGTTTTGTACTACAGGCTCAGAAATATAATATTCGTAAGAGCCGTCACGCTTTAAGTTTTCTTTGGGTCCAAGTCCTGCCATAAGGCATATACCGCCAAGCTTGATTTTGCCCCTTTCACTTTTTAGATATTTTTTGCATATACCTTCAAATATTTCAATGCCTGTAATAATATAGTCTTGAGACAATATTTTTAGCCTTGCACCCTTTAAAACCGCATAAGCTACCATAGCACTTCCGCTTGTTTCTAAGTAATTACCCTGACAGCCGATGCAATCAACCACCTGATAAAACATCTTGAACTTTGGGTCAATATATTGAAGTACTCCATCAACCGCCTCAATAAATATTTGTTTTACGGTGTCTTTTTCTTTTTCGTGTGTATCTGACATGTATTCAAAAATATCAACAAGACTCATCAAAAACCAACCTATGGAACGAAGCCAAAAACTTTTTGACAAGCCTCTTGAATCTGCCCAAAACGCTTCATGAGAATAATCAAAACCATGATAATAAAGGCGTTTTTGAGGGTCAAACATAAATTCTCTCACATTTTTTAACTGACTTATAATGTCATCATAATTTTGGCAATTGTTTATCAGCGTTTCATATCTTGTATAAAAAACTTGCGCCATATACAGTCCATCCAACCATATTTGATTGGGATATATAAGCTTATGCCAAAAGTTTCCTGACTCTGTTCTTGGCTGTCTTAGTAAATCGGCATATAGTATTTCTATTGCTTTTTTGTATTTATCCTTTTTGGTGTATTCATACAAGTCAAACAAAACCCTGCCGCCACATATATTATCAAGATTGTAACTTTCTGTCTTATACTCCAATATTGTGCCGTCATCAAAAATATAATAATCGTAAAATTGATCTGCAAATTCCAAAAATCGCTTTTGCCCTGTATGCTTATACAAATTTATGAGCCCGATTATCATACAAGCGTCTATATAGTTCCATCTTGGTACAGAGCCTTCCAAAATTTTTTCCATATTCCATAATGGCTCTTTGGGTGTAGAACAGCTTATGATATCGTCAATATACTTATCAATAATATTATTAAATTTTTTATTACTTTCGCTCATAATAACCTTTATTCAATCTCTATATTGTTAACATTGCATTTTATTACAGTATCACCCTTAACATCGTTAAAACTAACATTTTTAAGTTTGACATTTTCTACATTGTTAAAATATAAGCCGTGTTTACAGCATTCCATAGCATTAGTCATCATTGCGGGTAGTCCGGGTTTTGAATCTTGTTTAAAAGAAAATTTTACATTTTCTATAATTATTTCCTTAATAGGCTGCTCAGGCAGACCGTAAAAAAATCCTGCCGTCTGCTCGCAGTCATTGCATACCATATCTTTAAAATGACAGCGTCCTATATAAGGCGTACACTCATCTACAGGTAATTTTTCTTTTGACCAAACATATTCAGTCTTGCCGTCAGGGTCGCAAAAATAAAACATATTGACTACAATGGGGGATAAAACATTATCCATTTTGATATTTTCAAAAATAATATTATCTACTATTGCGTCAACACCCCTGCCCCTTCTTGTCTTAATTCGTAAACCTCTGTCTGTTTGGTTAAAATAACAGCGGCTTATTGACAGATTTTTTATTCCGCCTGCAAGCTCACTTCCCAGAACAATAGCACCATGTCCGTATTGCATTATGCAATTTCTTATAATTACATTTTGACAAGGAGTTTTATATGTTTTGCCCATATAGATTTTCCCAGACTTTAACGCCACACAGTCATCTCCAACAGAAAATAATGAGCCTATAATTTTGACATTATTACAGGATTCAGGGTTGCAGCCGTCAGTATTGGGAGAATCTTTATCTGCAAAGACCTTGATATCAAAAAACGATATATTATTGCAAAAATAAGGATGAAAATTCCAGCTTGCAGAATTTTGACCAGTTATTCCATGAATAACAATATCTTCACATTTGTTCAAAAACAACAAACGGGGACGACCGTATTTATGTTTTTTGAAATCAGGATACCATATACCGCTATGACCGTTGCCGTCGATTAAACCTTCACCTATTATTTTGATATTTTTGGCAAAGTGTGCACTAATATATGATTGATAGCAAGGCATAGGATGACCTTCCCATGAAGAATACTGAATCTTTTCCTTGGTAATTTCACATTCTATTTCGCCAGGGATTATCGGATAATCCTTCTCATCCTCGCTTGCCAGCATCTTTGCGCCTTTTTTTAGCTCTATAGTAATGTTGCTTTTCAAAGTTATGGGACGGGTATAATATATTCCTTGAGGAAACAGTACCCTCCCGTTTTCAGAACAAGCATTAATGGCATTTTGAACGGCTAGTGTGTCATCCGTATGCCCGTCTCCTATAGCACCAAAATCCATAACATTGATACAGCAGCTTTCTTGTGCTGTTATTAATTCAAAACAAAAATCATTTAACGTTGTGCCGATTATATAACTTGTATTAGGCAATAAATCAAACAGCGAAAAAACATTAGTGTTAAATTCTTTGGATTGTTTAACACCATCTACTATAATTTGATATGATAAGTCATTATAATATATAAGGTCGTTGTTAAGTTCAAAACAGACCGAAGTGCTTCCTATATACAAAGGTTTAAACATCCTGAAATTCTCCTTTTTTAAAATATTTTTTGAAGAATATCAGATTGCGTATTGTCAAAAACAAAAAGTCATAAATCAAAAAGAACAAGCCATATAATAGCGGCTCAACTGGCAAAACAACGCTTTCTTTTGGCAAATTTTTGATGTTAATAACCAAAACATTAATATAGCTGTATGTATAAGATATAAATACTGACAACACCAAACCATATATCAGGTTAATAAGAATTGAATATATTTTCTTTTTTGAAAACATTATATATTTTCTCATTTTATTTTTATCATCATCTAACAAAATCAAAATCTTGTTGACTATTACATCAGTAACGAGTCCGATTGCAAGACCTAAACCTGCCATTACATCCAATTGGTCTATTGTGTTGTATGGTATTCCCCAGCCTATAAAAAAGTAAATTGCACCCGCAAACCAATATTTTATAATAACAGCTTTTATGACAGCAGGAATCTTGGAAAGCCGAGAGTATTTATACGGTCTAACCTCTTTCTCCGCATTTCTTTCTCCCCTATCCTGTTCGATTTCCTCATGCCTTATTGATTTTGATTTTGTTATTTCATTATTTATTTTCATAATCTATTTCAATTTTGTCATACGCCAATTGTTCTTGTTGTATTTGTTCTTGCTTTGTAGTGTTAATACGCTGAAACAATTTACTGTATAAAGGAAGTAAAAATATGCTTATAAGTGACAAGCTAAGCGACACTATATGAACATAGCTCCATACTATTGAAGCTGAAATATCAGGAGTTTTGGGCACTTCTTTGACCGTAATTTCAAAATACAGAACATTAATATAATAAATATCAAGCACCAATTGCAAAATTATCAAGGCAACAGTCAAAATGATTACAGGTATAGCTTTTTTGTTTACTTTTTTGACTGCAATAAAAGTAAAAACCGTCATAATAGATGCAAGAGTAATTATAAATAAATTAAAAGCTATTATCTTGTTGTTGACATACATTGTTGCGTTGGAATGTCGAGATAATAAAAATGTATAGATACAACAACTCAAAATCAAAAGAAGCATCGGTATTATCTGAGGATGTCTTTTGAGATAGACTAATTTTTTTCTAAAATATTCACCCATTATTTCACCTATCTTAACGCCTTAGTTGTTTCTTTATCAAAGAAATGAATTTTATCTGTCAAAAAGTCAATCTTAATTTTATCGTTTTGTTTGAAGCTGTGCCATCCTAGAATTTTTAAGATTATTCTTTTTTTGCCTATATAACCATGAACATTGGTGTATTGACCTAGATTTTCATTGACATTTACAGTTATTTCTATATCATTTCCTAAAACAGCATTTTCAGGTCTTATTCCAAGCACAATCTCTTTTCCCATATAATCTTTTAAAATGTCTTTTTCTGCCTGTTTAAGTTCAATTTCAAAACAATCGTGCTTTAATGTTCCGTTATGTGTAACAAGCACATCCAAAAAATTCATTGCAGGCAGTCCGATAAAGCCTGCTACAAAAATATTGGCAGGATGATCGTATAATTCTATCGGTGCTCCTATCTGCTGCACATATCCATTATTCATAACTACTATTCTGTCTGCCAAAGTCAATGCTTCTATCTGGTCATGTGTAACATAAATCATAGTTGAATTGAGCGTTTGGTGTAAAAGCTTCAGTTCATGTCTCATCTTTCCTCTTAATTTGGCATCCAAATTGCTAAGCGGCTCATCAAATAAAAACACCTTGGGATTTCTAACTATTGCTCTTCCTACCGCAACCCTTTGTCTCTGTCCGCCTGACAGTTGTTTTGGTTTTTTATTGAGCTGATTAACTAATCCCAAAAGTCTTGCTGCCCTCATTACCTTTTCGTGAATTACATCTGCATTGACTTTTCTGAGCATAAGACTAAATGCCATATTATGATATACTGTCATCTGATGGTACAAAGCATAATTTTGAAAAACCATAGCAATATCCCGATCTTTTGGGGGAGTATTTGTTACATTTTTATCATCTATAAATAATGTTCCGGACGATATCTCTTCAAGTCCCGCTATCATTCTAAGCGTTGTGGATTTTCCGCAACCCGAAGGACCTACAAAAACGATAAATTCCCCATCGTAAATATCCATATCAAAGTTATATACGGCGTGTACACCGTTTGGATAAATTTTATTCAATCCCTTTAAAGATAAATTTGCCATTTGGGTCAATCCTCGCCTTGTAAGATTAAATATTTTAAATATTCTCTTAGTATTGTGGATCTTGTATAACAAAGAATTGCTGAGATTATTAATACAAGTCCTGATAATGAGTAAAACATAAAAATAAGTAAAAAGATGATAATTTTCAATTGTCCAAATAAATAAAATCTAAGAGGAACAATAAATATTCGCAAAACCTGTATTGCTCCCATTATTGCCAAAATGTATGACCAACTCTTATTATACGTTTTGGATTTTTCTGCTCCCATAAAACCCAATATCATAAAAACTATATTATAAACAATATCAATACCTATATAATAATCAGGCATGATTTTTCTGTTTTCATTAATTAAAAAGATGCATACTACATTAAATAATATTGAAAGAATACATAACCAGAACGATGCTATATTGTTCTGATAACGCATTCTTTCGCCGTTTAGTCTAGCCATGATGTACCTCCGATAAACGCTCTTGCGCAAGAGCATAAACTTTTTTATCCATCTTTTCTTCTTTTTTCATCATTTTGGTCTTGAAAATCAAATTAACAACAACCAAAACGGCTTCAATAAGCATTAAAACTCCTAATACTATTCCTAAATCAAAATAAAAAGTAGATTTGACATATCTGTAATTTGGAAAGTCCTGCGTGTTTTTATAATATTGTTCAAAATCAACTTTGAGGTACTCAATTCTAAAATTAACAACATTGACAATTATAATAATCGCTAAAACAACAGCAATAATTGAAAATAATATTGAAGTTATATAGTTTGACAAATAATACTTTCTTCTGGTATGAGTAAAAAACACAAGCATTGAAATCCCTGAAATAATAAATAATATTGAACATACAAATAATAACTTATTAAAATCCTGAACCAAAAAATATATTTCAGAGCCTTTTACATATAAGAATGATTTATCGGTAAAATAAAATAGCTCATATACATCAGTAGAAAAAAGCAAAGAGTAAGCTAAGATAAAAAATGTCAAAATAAATCCTGATTTTATAATGGGCTTTTGCATCTTCTTAGCCAAAGTAAAAATATCTTTTTTGGACTTATTATTATTATTCATAAAAGTCCTTACTCCTTTTAGAATATTTTGAATTCATAAGGGGATTATAAATCCCCTTATGAAAACTAAAGAACAATTATTTATTATTCATTGCGCTGTAAGCAGCACGTGCAGCAGTTAAGAATAGCTTTTGATTCCAGGTAGTTTCTATCTGGGTAATTAAAGCTTCTTTACTTAAAAGAGTTGTTTCGCCTTTTGTTCCTTCAAAACCATATTGAACATAGTCACTAAAAGCAAAACCTCTTGTAGCACTGTTAATCGTAAAGTTGGTGTTCAATAATGTCAAACCGCTTATAGCAGTTTGTTGTGTTTTGGTATAGGCAAGTGTTGTAGGCATAGAATGCAATCTCTTATCAGACTCGCTATTAGGATTAACTGACAAGTGCTTGATAGTTCCAAGCTCAATAGCCTTCAAAATATTGTCTAAGCCTACTTGACCCTTAGGATGAACACATTGATATTCCATACCCTGTTCTTTTACATAGCCGATAGGGAATGTTCCGCCCAAGAAACGACGGTAATAGTTAGTATAGTTGCCTGCAGCATAAAATTGAAGCTCTTCTAAAGCTGCAGCAGAAAGCTTGGGAACCTGCTTGCCGTTATATTCTATTGTGCCGTCAATCCACTTTTCAGGACCAAAAGACATCAAACGATTGCCTTCAGTAGAATACATGTAATCAATAAGCATTAACGCTCTTTCGCGCTTAGCTTGAGATGCAGAAGCAAGTATTGCCCATCCATCAGCTTTTACAGAACGCCAAGAATCAGTAAACCTTGTGTAATTATCATAGCCCCAATCTGCAAAAGGAGGCAAAACAGGAGTAAGATTAAAATCGGTTATGGTTTCGTCAAGCTTGTTAACTACTGTAGTAGTCTGGTTGTAGTCATAAGTCATAAAACCGAGGTTTTGTGCATTAAGTCTGTTGCGATGGCTTTTTTCGTTTGCATAAGAAGTACCCGATGTTGCATTGTCATTATGAAAATCAGGCAAAATCAAGCCTTCAGCATATAGATTATGTAACCTTTCCAATCCATCCATTGTTGATTGTTGTACTCTGGCGTCTTGTAGTTTACCTTCTTTGTCAATATACAACCAGTTAATACGGGCATCCATCCCTCTTACGCCCCAGATTTCCATAAAACGCATAAGGTCCATAACTCTGTCATTGGTACTCCATCTGGGATAGAAAGGTATTATGTTAGCTTCCGCATTGCCGTTAAGAAGAGCAGGGTTAGCCTTAACACATCTTAATAAAGCAACTAATTCGTCAGCATCATAAGCTGCGTTGACACCTGTAAATAATTCGGAACGCTTGGTACCAAATTTGTTATTATAAGTGGTATCAATATAACTTCTTAATGCTTTAGTCAAAGTCTCACCGTTTTTGGTTGAAAGTTCATTTTGAACTTTAATTATATTTTTAGCATAATTTTTGGTGATTGTTTCTGTTGCGCTTTTGTCAGCTTTTACTACCGTAAACTGTTTGTTTAAGGTATCAGGCATATAATTGGTATACTGTGTCTGAACTGTTGCAGCAGTATCAAAAGTAGGTTCGTTTGAACCGTCAAGCAACTTTTGAACCCAATCAACACGCATCATAAACATTCTTTCTAGGTCATCATAACCGTCGAAATACGGTGCATAAAACATCTGTCCTTCGCCGGCAACGATAGTTGTTTTAACGATGCTATTATTATCCAAAAACTTCTTAAAATTAGGCATTTTGTCAAGATATTGTTTGAGGTCAACAAATCTATTGTTTGTGATACCTTCCTCAATAATATCATTGCCGCCGCCGTTAATCATATCTATACCGCTGAAATTGCCTGCCTGTGAAAAACTCCACTGTTCTGTCAGATTCTTGTATTTTCCTGCATAAGATAAGTCATTGATATCAAAATTAAATTTTTTACCTAATGCGTTCCAAACCGGCTTAATATCGCCGTCACGGTATCTGACGCCGTCAGCAGCAAGGTAACCGCCGTCAGCATGCTTATTGCCTTGGTTATAAGTCATATAAGCATTGCTGTCATACATAATTGCCATATTTAATGTAAGCTTTTCGTCTGTAGAAAAGCCGGTGTCTTCTTTGTCACATCCGATAAAACTACCGGCAAAACAAGACAATAAGAAAACCATAATTAAGCCTAGTAATAATGATTTTTTTGTTTTCATCTTTCCCTCCAATTTTTTTATATAATCAGATTTTTATGTGTTTTTAATCTTTTGGCTATCAGCTGCAAGTGATAAATCAAATGACTAAAACTTCACATAAAAACCAAACTATTCCTTTACGCCGCCCATATTCACACCTTTAGCAAAATACTTTTGTATATAAGGATAGATAATAATTATTGGTATTATTGCACACACAATCATTGCATATATCAATGATTCGGGCGCAAAGTCTGTTATAACTGTTCCGTTTTCAGAAGTAAGGTCATCCAATGTTTGTCTAATATAAACCTGAAGCGGCCATTGATAATGATTTCGTATCATTATTCTCGCCCAAAAAAATCCGTTCCAGCGGCTAATTGCAAAGAATAATGTCACTGTAGCAATAGTCGCCTTGCACATAGGTGCATACACCTTGAATAGAAGCTGAAGCTCAGTTGCTCCGTCAACAGTTGCTGCCTCTTCTATTTCTTTGGACACGCCTTCAAAAGCATTTCTAAGAAGCACCACATTAAATGCAGCCATTCCCATTGCAATTACTACCAGCCATTTGTCATCACTAACACCAAAAAAGTCAAATACATTTTGGGTGGTCTTATAATTCATTAGCTGTGGAACTAATCCTGCGGTAAACCAAAGAGTAAAAACCAAAAAGAAATTTAAGCCTCTTCTAAATACCAAACGCTTTTTTGACAGCGCATACGCTCCCAGCATGGCAACTAATAATGCCCAAATAGTCCCGTAAAAGGTCACAAACAATGTATTAGCATAACAAACCCAAAACTGTTTGTTATTAATCACCGCACCAAATGCATCAAATTGTATATCAACAGGCAATAATATAACCTTGCCTTCATTAAAAGCATCTCCACCGCTTATTGCCGCTGAAAACGCATAAACAAAAGGATATAAACACATAAGTGCGAATATAACCAAAAATACATTTGCTAATATTTTAAAAATTAATTCTGAAGCTTCTACTCTTTTCATAAACACCTCGTTAATACAGTGAAGTCTCTGACACTTTTCGGCTGACCATGTTTGAACCTATAACTAGAAGCATAGACAACACCGCAGCCATTAAGTCTGCTGCTGATGCTAATGCCTGATTGGTGTTCTCTTGTCCACCGTCCATACCTGCCATTCTAAAAACATAAGTTGATACTATATCTGCTGTGCTATAAATTTCCTTGTCATAAAGTAATAGTACTTTTTCGTATCCTATGGACAAAAGTCCTCCAAGATTAAGAATAAGCATTATTGTAATAGTCGAAGCCATACCGGGCAACACTACATATCTTAACTGAGCAAGCTTAGAAGCACCGTCAATTTTTGCCGCCTCATAGCTTGTCGGTGAAATACCTATAATTGCCGCAAAGAAAACAATCGAATTATATCCTGCTGTCTCCCAAATCCCTGAAATTTGATATATTGCTCTAAAATATTTTGGTACTCTCAACATTCCGCGATAGGCATCTTCACTTGAGACAAGCCCGATTTTATCAAAAAATTGAGCTAAAATTCCCGGTTCGGCAAAGATTGAGCCGCCCTTTAACAACATAGTTATTAGAGTTGTAATTACAACTGTTGAAACAAATCTAGGCAAATATGTGCATATCTGAATAGAACTTCTTAGTATGTTAGATTTTACTTCATTAAAGAATAGTGCCAGTATTATAGGAACAGGAAATCCAAATAATAGCCCGTAAAAGCTTATCATAAAGGTGTTTCTAAAAGCCTGCCAAAATCCTGCAGAATCCTCTCCAAAAATAAGCTTATAAAAATAGTTTATTCCCACAAACTCTCTATCAAAAATCTGAACAGTAGTGTCGTTAACTTTAAAAGCGCCTATAAGACCGTACAAAGGCATATACCGCCATAAGAAAAACACCAAAACCATAGGCAAAACCATAAGATACAATCGCCAATCTTTTATAATCTTCTTACCGATATTCTTCCAGTAGTGCTTTTCCAGTTCATCTAAAACTGCAATATTGACCTTTTCTTCAAGTTTTTGAGTTGATTCAGAGTCATCCATGGAAATGGCTATTTTATCAATGCTTTTTTTAAGGATAGTTTTTGAAGCATCCTGACAATTGATTTTATCAATTTCAGCCATAAATTCCCTCCTCATTTTTTGCCTTGCTTTCTTTGGCAATACGTGCCAAATAATCATCCTGACATTCAAATAATCCGTTTTGCTTTCTTGCTATTGCGACAATGATTAATGCTATTACACCGTTAAATACATCAGTAGAGAAAAAACTGATTATATTAAAAATACTTTGTTCAAAAATAAAAGAAACTAACGACCTGCCAAGGTTAATAGCAATAAACCCAGTAACAACAAACAACATTGACATCCAAAGCTTATTAAGAATTTGTTTTCTTGACACGGCTTTTAGCCATAACAGGTTAAGTAAAATAAATGCGTTGCCAAGCCCATATATGAGATATTGAGAAGGTGTACCGCGGCAGAAGATACAATATGAAATACCGCTCAAAACTGCCGGTAACACCGCCCATTCTCGCCAGCGCATCATAACAATAAGACTTATAGGCAAAACAATAGACAATGTATAATGTTCTAACCTGAAATTTTGAAAAGCAATGATATTGATTGCTTCCAAGACACAGGCAATAATACAGAAGATTGTTATATCTATTGCTTTATAAGTTGTTTTTTTCATTTTGTCCCCTTAGAAAAAAATCTTTCAGCGTTGTTATAGCATATATCTTCAACTATTCTGCCGACAAACTCTAAATCATTGGGATATTCTCCGTCTTCTATCAGCTGTCCAAGTTTATTACACAAAATTCTTCTAAAATATTCATGTCTTGGATATGACAAAAAGCTTCTTGAATCAGTCAGCATGCCCACAAATTTTGACAGCAATCCAAACTGTGCTGTTGCTTCCAACTGTCTGTTTATCCCGTCCTTCTGGTCATTAAACCACCAAGCGCTTCCAAATTGAATTTTACTAACATAATTAGGACTTTGAAAACAGTTTTTTATTGCGGCAAGCACTTCATTGTCTCTTGGGTTAAGACAGTACAATATTGTCTTAGGCAATTCATCTGTTTTATCCAATTCATTAAGTAATGCTGCAAGTGAGCTTGCAAAAGATTGGTCTTCTATGGCATCAAATCCTGTGTCTGCTCCTAACTTTGCCATATATCTAGACGAAACATTTCTTAATGCTCCGATATGATATTGCTGTACCCAGCCGTGACGCCTATATTCCCGACCCAAAAACACCAAAATATAACCCTTGTATTTTGATAATTCTATGGCGGTCAATTTTTCATGTCTTAATGCCTTAGAAAAAATCATTTCAACTTCTTGTTTGGTTGCCTGTTCATACATAACCACATCAAGAGCATGGTCAGAACAAACACAGCCCAAAGAATCAAAATACTCTATCCTATCCTTTAAGGCTTTTAACAAATCATCCAAAGCTGCAATCTTATATCCTGCCGCTTTTTCTAATTTTGGCAGCCAGTCAAAAAACATATTAAGCTCAATATTAATAGCTTTATCAGGTCTAAAAGCCGGCTTTACTGATACATCAAATTCGTCTTCTTGTAGTTTTTTGTGGTATATTAAATCATCTGTAGGGTCGTCAGTAGTAAATAGGGCTTTTACATTGCTCTTTTTAATCATTGCACGTGCCGTGAGTTTTTCTAATTTTTTGTTAGCTTTTTCCCATATAATAGATGCTGTATGAGGATTAAGAATAAGGTCAATATCAAAAAATCTTTTTAATTCTAGATGCGACCAGTGATAAAGAGGATTACCTATAGCATAAGGGAGTGCCTCGGCATATTTCAAAAACTTGTCATAGCCTGACTTAGAGCCAGAAATATAATCCTCATCTATGCCTAGCTCTCTCATAATGCGCCATTTGTAATGGTCGCCTGAAAGCCAAACATCAGCAAGGTCTAAAAACTTCTTGTCTTCATATATTTCCTTAGGACTCAAGTGGCAATGGAAATCAAATATCGGCATCTGTTTGCCAAAGACATTATACAGCTCTACCGCTGTCGGATTTTTTAATAAATAATTATCATTTAAAAATTCTTTCATCATCTTTCCCCGTTTATCTATATATTGCAACACCTTTAGAATTTCTGCTTTTTTAAAAGGCGTTTTACCTATTCTGAATTTGTTTCCCCTACCTTCAAATTATCAATTATATTTTTCTCTTTTATCTTTTTAAGATAAATAATGCAAATCACAAGTGACATCAACCCTATTCCTGCATTGCTTATAAGCATTGCTATTCCGATGCTTTCCGCGCCAAGATTAGTTAAATTAATCATTATAGCCAGCGATGGAATTCTAAACACAAACAATCTAGCAAGATTAACTACCATAGAAGCTTTGGTAAACCCGTATCCGTATAAAAGCCCCAATGTAGATTGATTGATTCCGAGCGCTATTATGCCCATCTTTTCATAAGCAAATATCTTATCCACAAGACTTGCAAATTGCATATCTCCTTTGGCATAAAATCTTATTATAGGGTCATTAAATATTGTCAATAATACAGTTCCCAAAATGCCCAGCACCATATTGAGAATAAAAGAGTAATAAAAAGCTTTCATTGCTCTGTCCTTGTTTTTGTATCCCAAGTTGGTACTGATAATTAGTCCTGAGGATTCTTCAACACTTGCCATTACATTATTGACATATCCACCCATGTTGTTAGATATCCCCAATGCACCCACGGCTTTGTCGCCATAATGGGAACACATTGCATTGACAATAACCTTGCCAAGATTAAAAACAAACCTTCCTAAAAAGATGGGGAATGACAGCACGAAAACAGGTTTGAGATAATCTCTTTTCAGACTTTTATCTTTAAATGAAAATCTGAAAATATAATTGGGCATCAGCAGTCTTATAACAACAAACAAAGTAAGCATCAGATTGGCGATAAGTGTTGAAGCCGCAATCATTACAAGACCTTGATGAAAGATTTTGATAAACATATAAGATAAAGTAATTTTTATTATCATTATCATTATGTTTATTCCCAAAATAGTTACAGTCTGTCCTCTTGCTTTTTCAAGTCCCATAAAGATGTTGTTAAACAGCATTATACCTACAGTTACAATCTGCACCATAAAGTACTGTGAGCCAATCTTAATAAGATTGTTTGGAGTTCTTGCAATCCTTAATATAGATGTTGCTAAAGGTACGCACACTGCTATTACGGAAAGTCCTATCACTCCTGCCAAAAACAGCAATGTATTAGCCATGGTTTTTGCGTTTTTAAAATCATTTCTGCCTATCAGCCTCGACACCAAAATCATACCGCCGCTTGCAAAGCCTGACCCTAGTGACATAATGAGGTTGGTTAGTTGTCCTATTACAGCTACTGCTGATATTGCTGATGAGTCAATTTCCGCCGCAATGATAGAATCAATTATTGTGTATAAATAACTCAAAGCATTTATCAGAAAAAGCGGTAAAGATATTTTGAATATTACTGCCCACAAATTTTTGGTCACAATAAATTCACGCAGTTTTCTGTCTGATTCTTTTACATTGCCCTTTTGTATAGTTTGGGTCATATACCACCTAGCTGTTTATTGTCATATTAGTTTGAGCGTCAAAAACATATAAGCTCGTATAAGGTATAGCAAAATTACAATTGCAATTAATTGGAGGTATGTTATAAGGCGATACTCTCAAAATAATTCTGTTATTGCCCATATACGCATAAACATTGGCATTATCGCCAAGTAATTCGGTTAGTTCTGTTTGTGCTGCCAAAATCAAAGAATTAGGCACATCTTTATCGCCGCAAGTGGTAATTGCTTCAGGTCTGAAACCAAGTATTATATCTTGCTTGTTGTACCTTGAGGCTATATCAGGAAATAGTTTCTTAAAATCAAAGGATAATTCGCAACCCTTAATAAAAGCTGTTCCGTTAGAAAGACTGCATGGCAAAAAATTCATAGGCGGGTCGCCTATAAACCCTGCAACAAATCTATTGGCGGGATGAAAATATAGTTCGTGCGGAGTACCGACCTGTTGAATATATCCGTCTTTCATTACCACGATCCTATCAGCCATTGTCATTGCCTCGACTTGGTCATGTGTAACATATATCGTGGTGGCATTGGTCTTTCTGTGTATTTCAATTATTTCGGAACGCATTGTAGTACGTTGTTTTGCATCCAGATTGGAGAGAGGTTCATCCATCAAAAATACTTTAGGATACCTTATTATCGCTCTGCCGACAGCAACTCTTTGACATTGACCGCCTGAAAGTTCTCTAGGCTTTCTGTCAAGATAATCACTAAGCCCAAGTACCAAAGCTGTTTCTTTTACTCTCTTTTCAATAAAATCTTCATCATAACCCTCAAGTGTCAGTCCAAAAGCCATATTTTCATAAACATTGAGGTGCGGATAAAGCGCGTATGACTGAAATATCATTGCAATTCCTCTTTGTTTGGGGGTTTTGTTATTGACAAGCTCTCCGTCAATAAACATCTTCCCTTTAGTAATAACTTCCAAGCCTGCAATAATACGAAGCATTGTGGATTTGCCGCAGCCTGAAGGTCCTACAATAACCAAAAATTCCCTATCATTGATGTTTAAATCAAAAACAGCTTGAAAACCGTTGTCATAAATTTTATTGATTTTTTCCAAATAAATTTGCGCCATCAGTTCTTTCCCCACAATTTTCTTACTAACTTGACTGCCGGTTCGATGTTTTTGCCTGTCGTTCCTTCAAGCACTAAAACAGCGTCTTTATCATAATCTTTTATAAGCTTTAATATCTTAGGATAGTTCATTATCCCATTGCCCAAAGGTACTTGTTTTAACTTATTGTCTTCTACGATGTAATCTTTGAGATGAAAACAATGAATATTATCAAATGTTTTCAATCCGTCTTTTAATATGTCTTCATAGTCGTTATGATTGCTGATGTCTAAGTAGTTATAAATGTCAAAAATTATTTTCAGGTTTTTTCTGTCAATCATATCAACTGCTCTTTTTAGTGTCTTTACATCGTAGCAAACATGTCCGAAGGCCCCTTCTATTGCCACAAACGCCTTGTTTTTTGAAGCATAATCGCAAAGTTCTTCAAAGGTCTTTACAACTATTTTTAATGCCTCATCCGTTCTGTTTTTTGGATTGTATGTCCATTTGTCATCGTTGTGTGAGCCTGTTTCTGATCCTACGATATTACAGCCTATTAAATTGCCAAATTTCAAATATTCTTTAAAAATCTGTATTCCCAACTTGACCTTATCAATATTGCTATGTACTGGATTGAAATAAGCACCAAGTAGGAATATTTTTTTTGATACGTTATCAAAAAAATGCTTTATCTTTTGGGCTTTTTTTTCATCTAATTGTCCGTTTAAATAAGCTATATCTTGAAATGTCTTATATAAGACAAGTTGCACACCTTCAATATCAAGAGTTTTTAGCAAATCAGAAATCACGCTTTCATCGTTTTCTTGCAAATCGTGACATCTTATTGCCAGTTTCATTATCTTTGCACCCTGCCGGAGCCGTCACCTTTAATAAGGTTTTCAACTTCATCAACTGATACCAAGTTAAAGTCGCCAGGTATAGTGTGTTTTAATGCACTTGCTGCAACGGCAAAATCTAGAGCCTTTTTAAAGTCAGGCTTAGTCAAAAGACCATGGATAAGACCGCCTGAAAAAGAATCTCCGCCGCCCACTCTGTCAACTATCCTTATGTCATATTTTTTGGATTGATAAAACTCATTACCGTCATAGATAAGCGCACTCCATGAATTGTCGCTTGCAGAATGAGATTCTCTTAAGGTGGATGCAATGTACTTAAATCCAAACTTTTCTTTCATTTCTTTGAAAATCTTATGATAGCCGTCTATATCCAATTCGCCTTTGGTCACATTAGATTTACCTGGTTTAAAGCCTAAGCATTTTTCTGCATCCTCTTCATTGCCGATACAGACATCTACATATTGCATTAACTCTGTCATGCATGCTTTAGCCTGTTCTTCTGTCCATAATTTTTTGCGGTAATTTAAGTCAACCGAAACTGTAACATTGTGTTTTTTGGCGGCTTGACATGCGGCTTTTATAAGTTCTCTCGATTGCAAGCTTATTGCAGGAGTTATCCCTGTCCAATGAAACCATTGTGCCCCTGAAAAAATCTTATCAAAATCAAAATCCGTTATCTTGGCTTGTGAGATAGCACTATCAGCACGGTCATAAATAACCTTAGAAGCACGCATTGACGCACCGCTTTCCAAAAAATATATGCCTACTCTATCCCCGCCTCTTGCTATATAGTCCGTCTTAACACCCAAAGCCCGCAAGAAATTAACAGCACTTTGACCTATCTCGTGCTTAGGAAGTTTGGTGACAAAATACACATCATGCCCATAATTGGCAAGGCTGACGCTTACATTAGCTTCACCGCCGCCATAACAGACATCAAACTTGCTGCTTTGAATAAACCTTGAAAAGCCTTCCGTTGAAAGCCTAAGCATTATTTCGCCTAAAGTTACAACTTTATACATTTTATCTAACCCCTCTCTTTTTAACTAATTAATTATCTTTTTTGCAGCAAATGCACTGCAAAACCGCCGATATCATCTTTTAGATAAATTGCAACAACATTACCCTTAGCATCAGTTTTTTTGGTGCTTTCGTCTGCCTCAAATCCTTTGTTTTTCAAATGATACAAGGCTCTGTCTATTGAATTGGTCTTAATTGCAAGATGCCCATGTTTTCCTAGATAAGGAGACTTCATAACTTCTATCTTATCAGAACAGAAAATGCTGCTGTTGCCAATTTTGGATTCAAAGGAAAAAGCGTTGGAAAGACTGTTAGTTACACCTAAAGCATCATTTTCGCTATCGCAATTAATGCCCACATGCGCAAATTCAAATCCCAAAATTTTGTCAATTGCTAATTTGCATATGGCGGTTATAGCATCAAAATCTTGTGCTTCCAACAACTTTGGATTAACCATCCATGTACCGCCGCAAGCAAAAACTTTTTCAAACAAAAGATATTCTGAGATGTTGTTCTCATTGATACCGCCTGTAGGCATAAAGCTTATATTGCCGTAAGGCGCACTTATTGCTTTTATATATGCCAATCCTCCCGCTTGTTCAGCAGGAAAAAACTTAACGTAAGTTAAACCAAGCGTAAATGCAAGCTCAATTTCGCTTGCGCTTGAAATACCCGGAATAAAAGGAATGCCTTTATTAAGGCTGTGTTTTACTACATTGGGATTGAGTCCGGGAGCGACCAAAAACTTGGCTCCGGCATCTATTGCACGGTCAGCTTGTTCTACAGACAAAACAGTGCCCGCACCTATTAACATATCAGGATAATTTTTTGAAATGTCCTTTATAACCTTGTCCGCACCTTCTGCCCTAAAGGTAATTTCTGCACAGGCTATTCCGCCTTTTAATAAAGCTTCTGCCAAAGGACAAGCTAAAGATGTGTTTTCCAATTTGATAACAGGAACAATACCAATATTTTTTAATCTTTTTATAATAGATTCAAAATCAATACTCACTATTTTTTTTCCCCTTACCTAATAGTTTTTTGATTGACAATCATATCTTAGCTTATATTATAACTATAGTAAATATATAAATTGACATATTTTTATGGACAAATTGGACTTTTGTGTATATAATATTACTTAATTATGCATAAAATCATATCAATGGGCAGACACCTTACCACTTTTACTGTAGGCGTTCATAATCATGATTACTGGGAAATAGTGTATTGCACTAGCGGTAACGGCACTTTTAAAAGTGATAACGGCTATTCAATGGATTATCAGACGGGTGAAGTTGTATTAATTCCGCCTAAGATTGCCCATTCTAACGAAAGCACTCACGGATTTACTAATATTCATTTAACTATGGACAATATTGCGCTTTCTAATATCAATTTTATTAAGATCTTAGACAATCCAAGCCAAATATTATACCACACGTTTTCACAAGCATATTATATATACAATTGTGATATAAATAATAAGTTTAACCTCCTTTCCATTTTGGGGGATCTTATCGGAAATTGTCTTATCGCTTTTTTTGGAGTAAAGCAGTTTTCACCAATTATTGAAAAAATCCGTATGGAAATTATCAAGAACTTTACTGACTGCAATTTTGATCTCAACAAAATCTTGATTGACAAAACCAATAAGCCCGAATATTTAAAAAAACTTTTTAAAAAAGAAACCGAAATGACGCCGCTTCAATTTTTGACAGAAACAAGGATTTCTTTTGCAAAAAAGCTTTTAAAAGCCCGTGTCACTCTTAACAAAAATATAGCAGAAATATCTCATGAGTGCGGTTTTGAGGACCCTCTTTATTTTTCAAGGTTGTTTAAACAGCATGTCGGTTGTTCGCCTTTAATATACAGCGAATCTAATGAAATATAAAAAAAGACATACCTTTTGATATGTCTTTTTAATGTTTAACTTTTGTTTTTATTTGTAAATAAATCAATTATAATTGACATTGCTATATAATACAGTTCGTTTTGCTCATCAATGATATCACAGCAATATGTGTCTAATACATAGATTATTCTTTTCGAAATTTGCGCTAAGATTTCTTCAGGTTTAAAAATATCATAATTAAGTGATAAGTAATTGCCGTCTATTTTTATATTTTTAAATTGTTCATATTCTGATTTTATAAGATATTTTTTATTCCTAAAGGAAAAGTTAGGTCCTATAGAAAATAAAATCTGCATTTTGGAATCAAAGACATCATATCTAAACAGCTTCTTTTGAATTTTTAAAAGCACATTTTCGTTAAGGTCAAAAATGTTGATAGCAGATAACTTACCGTTTTCCGTCTTAACAAAATATTTTTGTTCTCCATTGTCTTGTTTGATGTAAAACCCTTCATTCCAAATCTCTTGTGATTTTTGTCTTAAAAAGTATTTCATAACCACCTTCCTTTTTTGTTTTATTTGAAAAAGTCATTAAAAAATAGTGATCTATCAAATAATGGCAAATCACTAAATGTACACAATTTTAGTCCAATAAAATGCTTACATAACTTTTTCTTAGTTTCATAGGTGTTTTTATCTTTTGTATTAATATAAATTAATATTATTGCTTATTTCTTTTTGTGATGAATGCAATCTACTACGATAGCAAGAGCCAGATAATTAACAGCATTAGCTTCATCAGCTATTGTAACTCCGTAAGAGTCGGTTATTCTAAAAAGTTTCTTAGAAATACGGGCTACAACCTCATCACCTTTATTGACATCAAATTCCCAAGCAAAAATATTACCGTCAACTTTTAATCCGTTTAGTACAGGGTTTTGCGAAATAATTTTGAGCTTTTTGGTAAAAACAGTGAATCTGCTTTTGACTGTAAAAAGTAACTTACCTTCCGAGGTATAGACATCGTATCTAGGAAGAAATCTAAAATACCTTTTTTTGATTTTTAACAAAGGCTGATTATTCATATCGTATATGGTCGATCTAAAAAGAAGATTGACATCTGATTTTACAAAAAAACAGTCAACACCCTGTTCGTCTTTAATATAAAAACTGCTTCTCCATAAGTTAAAAAGCCTTTGTTTAACAATATAATTTCTCATTTTTCCCTCTTTTTTAATTAGTTACTTATTTCAATCTTGAGTATTTTAGGCACAACAAGAACAGCAATTGCAATTACAATCAATATGCTATTAATAACTATCATAGGTACTTTATTGGTAGTTTTTTTTGAAAGACTTATAATCAAAATTGACAATGCGCTTAAACCTATAGAGATTCCTGCCGCATAGGGTATATATTGATAAAGTGATGCAATAAATTCAAAAGTTTCATCTCCACCATCAAATAATGCCCTAAAATCTTCATTCAAAAACAAAGTAAACAAAGTCATAAATGCAATTAGAAAAAGTATTACATAATATAAAACAATCAAATAAGTTGATAATAAAATAATGCCAATAAACAATAGACACAAAAATGACAAGACTGTCAAAAAAATAGCAAACCTATTGGTTTTTCTCTTTTTAATTACATTTTCTTCCATAAAACAAGTATAACATTTCTAATACAAAAGTCAATATAAATTTATTTTTACTCTATATAAACACCGTTTGCGATAATATTTTTAATTTCAAGACGCCAATTCTTAGGCGTATCAAAAGGCACAAAATTGTCATCAACAAAAGCAGCTATTGTAGGACCTGCACCGCTCAAGAAAATTCCCAATGCCCCTGCTCTTTTAAACAATTCAACTATCTTATCAAAATCTTTTATTAGCGGGCGTCTATAAGGAGTATGGATTTTGTCATCCATTATGTATTTTAGCTTATCAAATTCACCTTGCGACAAAGCAGCAAATGTAGCAACGGCTCTTGACAATGAATAGACCATATCTGCTCTGCTGTACATTTCGGGTAATACCGCCCTTGCCTTGGTGGTAGAAAGCGGAAAATCAGCAATCATAACAGCTATTTTTAAATCTTTTTTTGGCAAACACCTAAATGTATGCACCTTGCCTGCACCATTAACAACGCTTACAGTTATACCGCCCAAAATTGCAGGCACTACATTGTCTGGATGTCCGTCAAAAGATGTGCAAAGATTAATTACATCTTCGGTTGACATAGGATAATTTAACAACGAATTGGCAGCAGTAACTCCACCGACTATACATGCGGCAGAACTCCCCAGACCGCTTGTTTTGGGAATGTTATTAATTTGTTTTATATAAACGCCTTTAAACTTCTTCCCCAAAAATTCATAGGTCTTTTTGATAGTGCTTGCTACTAGATTTCTGCCGTCTTTTGGCAAATCATCATCAGTATCTATAACAATCTTATCAAAAGGCTCTATCCATAGCTCGTTATAAATATCTAAAGCCAGTCCCATACAATCAAAACCTGCACCTAGATTAGCACTTGTAGCAGGCACTTTTATCTTTACCATTTTATTTCCTTTATTTTTAACGTTTTAACATCTTTTTGATAATCAGTATTTGTTATATAAGGCTCAAGGCGCCCTATCTTATGCGTTGCAGCAGTTATCGCATACTTCAAAGTTTCTTTTATATCCATACCGTCTTTTAAACACTTTAATGATGCAGCAACCATTGTGTCCCCAGCGCCTGTTGTGTTGACAATGTTATCGTGATTCATATAAGCGCTGTAAGCTTTTTTGCCGTCAGTTATCAATGCCCCCTCTGCTCCCATTGACAGAAGAATGTATTTGATCCCATACTCATCAATTAGGTTTTTGCATTCCTTTAAAGATTCTACTTCATTTTGGTAGTGCTTACCTGTTAAAGCATTAAATTCAAAGATATTAGGCTTAATCATCAGAGGGCGTGCTTTGATACCTTCTTTTAATGCCTCACGGCTGGAATCAAATATGCATTTTTGACCGCCGGCTATTTCTATAAGGCGTCTATAAAAATCATCTGTTGCCCCTGCTGGCAATGAGCCGCTTATTACTACGTATTCTGCCTCTTTGGCAAGAGGCTCAAACTTTTTTATAAAGCTCTCTTCAAGCTGCTTATTAATAGGCTCGCATTGCCCGCTGTATTCTGTAATGTTGCCGTATGTATCAATTACCTTTTTGTTGATTCGAGCTTTGCCCTTCATCAGCTCATAATGTCCTATGACATTATGTTGCTTTAGATAAGACTCAAATATCATTTTTGAGCCTTCGGGCATAAACATCAGACATTGGGATTGCAGTCCTATATTGCTAAGGCTGATAGCGACATTAACACCCTTACCTGCGGGTAGGATAAGGGTGTTATCGGTACGAATATATTCATCTATACAAACATTGGCACAAACTGTGAGTATCATTATCTTCCTTTATTTTCTTATCATGCAAAACTATTCGGTCTTATTATATGAATATTTTAACAAAAAGTCATTAAAAAAACATAAGCTTGCTAAAATAACTATATAAAATATTAATCTTCTTCTGCCGTTCTCTTATGAGGAGATGCCGCGATTATAGCAGGCACAAGGTTGGCAGGCACTTCTTCATATCGTTCAAATTTACATACAAAACTGCCTCGTCCTTGAGTCATGCTTCTTAAGTCGGTTGCATACTTAAACATCTCAGTCAAAGGCGCTTCTGCTGAAATAATTTGCCTTCCGTCTGACAAAGTCATGCCCAAAATCCTGCCGCGTCTTCTGTTCATATCGCCCATTATATCTCCAAGATAGCTTTCGGGTACGGTTATATGATAACTATAAATAGGCTCTAATATTGAAGGCGATGCCTCCATCATTCCTTTTTTAAATGATAAGGATGCTGCAATTTTAAATGCCATTTCTGACGAATCCACATCATGATAACTTCCGTCTTGAAGCGTACATTTTAAATTAACTACAGGGTAGCCTGCCAAAACGCCTCTATTGATACATTCTAATAAGCCTTTTTCTACAGCCGGTATATATTGCTTAGGCACACTGCCGCCGACTACAGTTTCGGTAAACAAAAAGTTGCCTTCATAATACGGCTCAAACATAATTTTGCAATGACCGTATTGACCGTGACCGCCTGATTGTTTCTTATGCTTGCCTTCGGCAACTGACATTTTTCTTATGGTTTCACGGTAAGGTACTCTTGGATCGGACAGCTTGGCTTCTACACCAAATTTGTGCTTTAGTTTTTTTGCCATGACATCTATCTGGGTTTCGCCAAGACCGCTTATTAATGTCTCAGCAGTCTCGGCATTTCTTGATACCTTGATAGTCGCATCTTCTTCTGTAAGCTTAGTAAGTCCTCCAAAAACCTTTTCTTCCTCGCCTTGTTTTTGACTGGTTATTGCCATTGTAAATACCGCTTCAGGAAAAACAATAGGCTCTAAGACTATTTTGCATCCATCCGTTATCGTGTCGCCTGTACGTGTAAATTGCAGCTTTGCAAACGCGCCAAAATCACCAGCACAAAGTGAATCAACAGGCTCTTGCTTTTTGCCTTTCATTGTAAAAATTGCAGAGATCTTTTCAGCCTTGTCTATAGTAGAATTATATAAATTGGAGCTTGTTTTTAAAGTTCCTGAGACCACTCTAAA